>CAJYVK010000289.1 GCA_913778455.1 uncultured Hymenobacter sp.
GCCGGAGCCACCGGCTACCCCGGCGCCGGCCAGCGCCCGGCGGGCACCGCTCGCCCGGCAGCTCCTACCGACACTACGAAAACCGCGCCCGTAGCCCCGGCCGACAGCACGGCCACGCCCGCCGGCCAGCCCGGCCTGCGCCCCGCTACGGCCCCCGCCGACAGCTCGGCCGTGAAGCCCCGCACGCCCGCTACCACGCCGGCCAATGCGCCCTCGCCGGGCACGGCCTCGCCCAGCGGCATCGTGCCGGCGGGCAGCCCCGGCGGCCGGCCGTAGCCACCTTACTACCTGGCTAAGGTCTTGATTGAAAACGGGCCGGCCGCGCTTAGCGTGGCCGGCCCGTTTTGCTTTTGCCGGTTGGGGGCACTAAGTGGGCCTATTTTTGCCTACCCTTTCCCTGCCTATGCTGTCAGCCCCCGCCACTCCGCCCCCAGCCCGCCCCGATGCTGACCTCGTGCAGCAGCTGCGACCCTCGCGCATCGTGCTGCCGGCGCTGTTTGGCCTGAGCGTGGTAGCCTTTCTGTTCTGGCGCTCCTACAAGCCCGGTGACCTCGCCCCGCTGCGCGACGCCAGTTGGGAATGGCTGTTCATCACGCTCCTCGTGCTGTGGGCCCGCGACCTGGGCTACATCTACCGCATCCGCAGCATCTCCGAGAAGGTGCTGAGCTGGAAGCAGGCTTTCGGGGTAATCGTGGTGTGGGAATTTGCCTCCTGCGTGCTACCCTCGGCGGCGGGGGGCACCGCGGCGGCCCCGGTCATTTTGAATAAAGAAGGCATTCCGCTGGGCAAAGCCATCGCCTACACCATCGTTACCGCCTTTCTCGACAATCTGTATTACGTGCTCATGGTACCGCTCGTAGTGTGGCTGGCGGGCGATGGCCTCTACCCCCACGGCCTACAATCAGCCTTCGTACAGACATTGCGGGTGCTCTTTATAGTCAGCTACGTGGCCGTATCGGCCTACTCTGGGCTGCTGTTTTACGCGCTGTTTATCAACCCGCGCTCGGTGCGTCGGCTACTGGTGCGCCTTTCCTCATTGCGCGTGCTACGGCGCTTCCGCCGCCTGGCCTACCGCCAGGGCCAGGAAATGGTGCTGGCCTCGGCGCATCTGCGCGGGGCAGGCGCAGCCTACTGGTGGCGGGCTTCGCTCAGCACCGTCTTTGTCTGGACGGCCCGCTACGCGGTTATTGGCTGCCTCATTGCCGCCTTTGCTCCCATGACCACGGGCACGTTTTTGTTCATCTTCGCCCGCAACATCACGTATAAAGTGATTCTGCTACTGGCTATTACCCCGGGTGGAGCGGGCATTGCCGAAGGGGCTTTCCCTACGTTCTTCGGCCGCTTCATGGGCACGGCCTCCATGACGAGCTTCCTGGTGCTGCTCTACCGCATCGTCACCTACTACTTCTACCTGGCGCTGGGGGTGGCCTACCTGCCGCGCTGGCTGGCCGGCGGTCCCAGCCACAAAAAAGGCCCCGCTCCGGGGTCGGAGCGAGGCCTGTAGGCGGACATAAGTCCTTCAAAAATCTCGGTTTATTTAGCCTTCAGCATCATTTTCGACTCGGGGCTGTTCGGGTTGACGAGCGTCAGCTTGTCGTCGGTCAGCGTCTCGATGTTGAAGGTGCTGCTGGTGGGGCTGCCTTCGGGGGTCAGCGTGATGGTTTTGGCCGTCTGGTCGAATACGTATTTACCGCTCTGCGTGCCCGAGTAGGTGCCGTTCGAGGCGAAGCTGATTTCCTGCTCTTTGTCGGCATCGCTCTGCTTCACTTTATCGCCGGTCGCATCGGTTTGCTTATCGGTTACCCACACCTTGCTGCTGGAGCCGTACAGCATGTTTGCACCTTCTACTTTGCCTTTGTCGCTGCCGCACGAGGCAACGAAAAACAGCAGGGCCACCACGCTGAACAGCGAGGTGAAGTAAGACCGGTAGGAGACGTGTGCGAAGTTCATGGGGAGAAAAGAGGTTGTGAGAGAAAAGTCGGCGTTGGTTCGGTGCTGCTTACGAACGCATTTTTTTTTGGTTATCCACGGCAACCTCTCCGCGCCTAGTCCCGTAAAAAGCCGCAAGTCACCCAGCCCGGCTGCGGTCGCTATTCTTCACTTCTAATCTCGCACTTGTCACATGGGCTTGCTCGATTTCCTGAACAACGAAGGTGATAAAAAGCCCGTTGCTCCCGCTCAAAACACCGGCGGCACCGATTTTTTCGGCAACAGCGATAAGCCCGCTGCCGACACCGCCGCCGCTGGCACTACCTACACCGTAGTAAGCGGCGACTCGCTTTCCAAAATTGCTAAAGAACACTACGGCGACGCCGCCAAGTGGCATCAGATATACGAGGCCAATAAGGCCACCATCGGCAGTAACCCCGACCGTATCGAAATCGGTCAGGAGTTAACCCTACCTAGTATCTAGGTACTTTTTGCAGAAAAAAGGTGAGAAAAGCCACTCCAGTCTTGGAGTGGCCTTTTTGTTTTTGTAGGGTAAGCTTCAGCTTGCCCTACGTCAGATGAGCCGCGCCCCACCTGACGCCGGGCAAGCTGAAGCTTACCCTACATTTTTTTTGTAAAAATTTGCAGGTTCAGTTGGCGGCGCTATCTTTGCCCTCACCAACCCGGTACTCCTCCGCAGCAGGCGGGGCAGTTTAGTTTCAGTTTTATACAGAAGCGGCGAGAGATTAGGCTCCCTGACCCGCTGGCAACCTTCACCCGCTGAAAGGTGCCAATTCCTACCCCGGCAGCTGCCACGCGCCGCCCGGGGGTCTATAACTCGAGTACCCATGGCACACCCACTTTTCTTCGCTGCCCCTACCGCCTCCGCCCCACTTAACAGTGGCTACGGATGTGTCTCGCCCCTAGCGTTAGCTAGCCCGGCTGCTTTGTCGCGGCGAATGCGAATGTGCTGTTGTTGCTGCGGCTAGCTTGTCAGCCCAGCGCCTTTCGCTCCTTTTCTCTTTGTGGGTAGTGCCATCGCCTGCCGGCTCTGCCGCGGCGTAGGCTAACTGATGCGGCTGCACCAAGCGCAACATATTAACCATCAGCTAGTTAACAATACTACCTATTCAGCAGGAGTTGAGGAAGCGAAAAGCCAACAGCACGGAGTTTACCCAAACTTTTTTTCGCATTCATTTCCTCCCGAGTATGTCTACCGCAGCTTCGTCTAGCACGCCCTCCTTATTTAAGCAACAACTGGCCGCTACGGCCCAACACTTGGCCGGCGCTTTGCCCGCCGCCGCCGCCCACACTATCGATTCTGGGATCGCCCACGCGGAGGCGGCCGGCTTGGCTGACCACGCACTCCGCGCCGGCCAGCCGGCTCCTAATTTCACGTTGCCCGATGCCACCGGCCAGCCCCAGACCCTGGCTAGCCTGCTGGAGCGCGGCCCGGTAGTGCTCACGTTTTACCGCGGCAACTGGTGCCCGTACTGCAACGTGCAGTTGCGTGCTTATCAGCAAGCATTGCCCGAGCTGGCCAGCTACGGGGCCACGCTGGTCGCCATTTCGCCCCAGACGCCGGACGCTACCAGCCTCACGGCCAGCGCTCAAGAGCTGACCTTCCCCGTGCTCAGCGACGTGGGCAATAAAGTGGCTCGCCAGTACGGTCTAGCCTACAGCGTGGGCACCGACGTGGCCGCTACGCTACGCAGCGTCGGCATCGACCTGGCGGCGCACAACGGCACCGAGGATGACGAGTTGCCGCTCACGGCCACGTTCGTCATCGATACCGACCACACCATCATCTGGGCCGAGGTGCTGGCCAATTTCAAGAACCGCCCCGACCCGGCCGCCATCCTGGCGGTACTGGCCCAGCGGCCCGTGGCGCTACCCGCCTAGCCCTTGCTTTTTCGCTTGATTTTCAAAAAATACTAACGCTACATCTCCTTCATCATGGCTACCCAGAACCTGCACTTCGAAACCCTCCAACTACACGCCGGGCAGCAGCCCGACCCCACCACCGGCTCGCGGGCGGTGCCCATTCACCAGACGACCAGCTACGTGTTTAAAAACGCGGAGCACGGTGCTAATCTATTTGCCCTGAAGGAATTCGGCAATATCTACACCCGCCTGATGAACCCCACTACCGACGTGTTCGAGCAGCGCATTGCGGCGCTCGAAGGCGGCGTGGCGGCGCTGGCCGTGGGCTCGGGCCAGGCGGCGCAGTTCATTGCGCTCAACAACATCTTGCAAGCCGGCGACAACCTCGTAACGAGCTCGTACCTCTACGGCGGCACCTACAACCAATTCAAGGTGGCGTTCAAGCGCCTGGGGATTGAAACGCGCTTTGCCGACGGCGACGACGCCGACAGCATCGAGGCGCTGATTGACGACAAAACCCGCGCGATCTACCTCGAAACCATCGGCAACCCCAGCTTCAGCGTGCCCGATTTTGAGCGCGTAGCGGCCGTGGCCAAGAAGCACGACATTCCGCTGGTGGTAGACAATACCTTCGGCGCGGGCGGCTTCCTGTTCCGCCCCCTGGAGCACGGTGCCAACATCGTAGTCGAGTCGGCTACCAAGTGGATTGGCGGCCACGGCACGAGCGTGGGCGGCGTGATTGTGGACGGCGGTACCTACGACTTCGGCAACGGAAAATATCCGCAGTTCACCGAGCCCAGCGAGGGCTACCACGGCCTGGTTTTCAACGACGTATTTGGTAAAAACGGGCCGTTCGGCAACATCGCCTTCATCATCCGCGCCCGGGTAGAGGGCCTGCGCGACTTCGGCCCGGCCATCAGCCCCTTCAACTCGTTCCTGCTGCTGCAAGGCCTCGAAACGCTCAGCCTGCGCGTGGAGCGCACCGTGGAGAATGCCCTCAAAATTGCCCAGTGGCTGGAGCAGCAGCCCCAGGTAGCGCACGTTAATTACCCCGGCCTGGCCAGCAGCCCCAACCACGCTACGGCGGCCAAGTACCTCAAGCGCGGTTTCGGCGGCGTACTCTCGTTTGCCCTGCACGGCAGTAAAGACACGGCCACGGCGCTGATTGACAACCTCAAGCTCATCAGCCACCTGGCCAACGTGGGTGATGCCAAGACGCTCATCATCCAGCCCTCGGCTACCACGCACCAGCAGCTCAGCGAGCAGGAGCAGCTGGCCTCGGGCGTAACGCCCACGCTGTTGCGCCTGTCGGTAGGCATCGAGCATTTCGAAGATATCCGCGCCGATCTGGAGCAAGCCTTAGCCGCAGCTACCACCGCCGCCCCGCAGGGCGAAACCGATGAGGCCGAAGCTATTGCCGAGCCCCAGCCCGAGCACGCTCAGCCGCTGGAAGTATAGTTGTTGACGTTTTTCCACCGCGGAAGGCGCGGAAGACTTACGCGGAAGACTCGGAGTATCAGCCCTCCGCGCCTTCCGCGTAAGCCTTCCGCGCCTTCCGCGGTAAATTCATTTACCATGAATGAGTCTGTTTTTTTACTCCCCGCTCCCCTGCCGCTGGAAAGCGGCGAGGTGCTGACCGGTGCCCGGGTGGCCTACCGCACCTGGGGCCAGCTCAACGCCACGCGCAGCAACGTGGTGTGGGTGTGCCACGCGCTCACGGCCAATGCCGACGTGCTCGACTGGTGGCCGGGGCTGTTCGGGGCCGGCTGTTTATTTGACCCCGCCGACTGGTTTATCGTGTGCGCTAACGTCCTAGGCTCGTGCTACGGCAGCACCAGCCCGCTCGACGCCGACCCGGCCACTGGCTTGGGCCGCTACCAGGACTTTCCCCTACTCACCATCCGCGACCTCGTGGCGGCCCACGAAGCGCTGCGGCAAGAGCTGGGGCTGACGCACATTCACACGCTCATCGGTGGCTCGCTGGGTGGGCAGCAGGCACTGGAGTGGGCGGCCAGCCAGCCCGATATGGCTAGCCACCTGGTGGTTATCGCTACCAGCGCCCGACATTCGGCCTGGGGCATCGCCTTCAACGAAGCTCAGCGCCTGGCAATTGAGGCTGACGCCACTTACCACGAAAACCGGCCCGAGGGCGGTGCGGCGGGCCTGGCGGCGGCTCGCGCCGTGGCTCTGCTCAGCTACCGGGGCTACGATGCGTACACCGCCACCCAGACCGAGCCCGACGACCAGCGCCTGCGCGATTTTCGGGCCAGCAGCTACCAGCGCTACCAAGGGGCCAAGCTCGTGGCGCGTTTCAATGCTTACAGCTACGTGGTGCTTACCCGCGTGATGGACTCGCACAACCTCGGCCGGGGCCGGGGCGGGGTGGCGGCGGCGCTGGCGGGCATCCGGGCGCGTACGCTGGTGCTGGGCATTACGTCCGACGTGCTATTCCCGCTCAGCGAGCAGCGAGAAATTGCGGTGGGCGTACCCGGGGCAGTGTACGGCGAGCTGGATTCAAGCTTCGGCCACGACGGCTTCCTGCTCGAAACGGCCAAGATCACGCAGGCTTTAGAGGCATTCTACGCCGCCGAACTAGCCCCGCAATAAGCAGCTTTCAGATGATTTCGCAGAGTTTACGCCCACTTAGCTCTGCGAAACCCTGCGCTTTACCTCTGCGCAACCCTGCGGGAAATAACGCCTGGGCCGTAGTTTCTTTGCAGCCTTTCCGCTACTGCCCATGCCCCCCATCGCCCCCCCCTTTCTAGCAGCCGGCCAGCGCGTGGCCATCGTGGCCCCCGCCCGCAAAATCAGCACCGCCGAGGTCGAGTTTGCGCGTCAGACGCTGCAGGGCTGGGGCCTGGAAGTGGTGCTGGGCGAAACCATCGACGCGGCGCACCACCAGTTTGCCGGCGAGGACGTGCTACGCCGCCGCGACTTTCAGCGCCAGCTCGACGACCCCAGCATTCGGGCCATTCTGTGCGCCCGCGGCGGCTACGGCACGGCCCGCCTGCTCGACATGCTGGATTTTACGCAGTTTGCCAAAAGCCCGAAGTGGATAGCGGGTTTTTCCGATATTACGGTGCTGCACAGCCATTTGCTACGGCTGGGCTACCAAAGCATTCACGGCGTAATGCCGGTGCTGTTTGGGCAAGAGCACGGGGCGGCCGCGCTCGAAAGCCTGCGCCGCGCCCTGTTTGGCGAAACGCTGCGCTGCGCCGCCCCGCCCCACCCGCTCAATCGCCCCGGCACGGCTACCGGCGAGCTGGTGGGCGGTAACCTAAGCCTGCTCCAAACCATTACGGGTACGCCTTCGCAGGCCAGCTTTGCGGGGCGCATTCTATTTTTGGAGGACCTCGACGAGTATCTCTATCACGTCGACCGGATGCTGCTGCACCTGCACCGCAGCGGGCAGCTCACCGAGCTGGCGGGCCTGGTAGTGGGGCATTTTTCGCAGATGCGCGATAATGCCGTGCCTTTCGGCCACTCGGCCTACGAGATTATCGACCACTACGCCCGCCGCTACCAGTTCCCGGTGGGCTACGGCTTCCCCATCGGCCACGAGCCCACCAATGAGGCCGTGGTAGTGGGCCGCCCCGTCACCCTGACGGTAGGGCCAGCGGGCAGCCGACTGGGCTAGCCCCGGGTGGGCAGCCAGCCCGGTTGCAACATATTTTCGGCCGCCCGGTCTCATGCGCTGATGAGCAGTCCGCCCGCCTCCTTGCTTACCGACCAGCAGCTTGTGGCCCAGATACTGGGCGGCAACGCGGCGGCGTTCGGGCAGGTGGTGCGCCGCACCGAGGGCTTGGTCACGCAGATGGTTTTCAAGATGGTGCGGCACCCCGCCGACCGCCCCGACCTCGCGCAGGAGGTATATTTAAAAGCCTATAAAAACCTGGCTGGCTTTAAGTTTCAAGCCAAGCTATCTACTTGGGTGGGGCAGATTGCCTACAACACCTGCCTGCACTACCTGGAGAAAAAGCAGCTCGTATTGCTGGACCCCACCGAGGCGGTGGCCGACGACGAGGCAGCCCGGCCGCGAACCGCGCCTACCCAACACGCTGGTCCCGACGCCGACCCCGAGGCGACGCTCTTTGGCCGCGACCTAGCCGATATTCTGGGGGCGGCCATTGAGCAACTGCCCCCGCTCTACCGCACGCTCGTCTCGCTCTATCACCAGCAAGAGCTGAGCTACGAGGAAATTGCCCAGATAACGTCCCTGCCCGATGGCACGGTAAAAAACTACCTGTTTCGGGCCCGCAAACAACTCAAGCTACACTTGCTGGCCCGCTACCAGCGCGACGACTTATGACCAGTTCCCACCTCCCGGAGCCCGCCCTCCAAGCGGCGGCCGAATCCCTGGCATCGCTCCCGTCCTCGCAGGCGGCGCACCTGCACACCTGCACGCAGTGCCAGCGTCAGGTAGCCATCTATCGACAGCTCTACGTAGCGGCAGCCCAGCTACCGCCCTCAACCTTCGATTTTGATCTGGCAGCCAGCGTAGTAGCGCAGCTACCCCAACTCCCGGCCAAACCCGCATTCACTTGGGTGCTGGGCCTGGTGGTGGTCTTGGTGGCAGGGGTGCTGGCAGCGTTTACGCTGGTATTTGGCGGGGCACTGGCCCAGGCGATGCAGGGCATGTTTACTGTGCTGGGCGCCGGGCTCGGAATAGGCGCGGCCATCTTTCTGGCTGGGCAGTGCCTGGAGCTGCTGGCCCGGCACCGCCGTCACATGCGCCTGCTGGCTTTTTCCTGATTTTTTGCAACCTGATTCAGCCTGGCCGGTCTAATCCGATATCGCCCCCTTTTCGCCCTCGTTATGAAAAGTTTGCCGTTGCTTTTGCTATTCTGCCTGTTTGCCGGGGGCGCTGCGGCCCAGGGCAGCCCGGCAGCCGCGCTCGATTACGGGGCGCTCTACCCTGTCGTCAAGCAGGTTTTGCTGCCGCTAGTGGGCTTTTATGTGCTCTGCAACTTCGTGCTGGCCATCGTCCGCACGGTGCTCAATTATCTGCTCAAGCGCCAGATACTAGCCTCCGCCGTTTCCGATACCGTGGTAGAGCGCCTGCTCCCCGGCCCCCAGGCCGAGCAAAACAAGCTGGTGAAGTGGATAGCGCTACTGCTGAGCACTGGCACCGGCCTGGCCCTCTGCAACTGGTACCTACCGCTGGGCATTCATTCAGTTATTATCTTGATTTTCAGCACATCGCTCGGCTTCTTAGCTTATTATATTTTCCTGCGCCGCCAAGCCAGCTAAGCCCGCGCTCCCTCCACCTGTTACCCTTTGCGCTTACCGAGCTTATTGCTGGGCTAAGCAAGCTATTGCCCTGAAGGCAGGTACCACGGCCCTGCTTCGGCAAGCTCATTAAGTCTGGCGCAGAGGTTCCTGCAAAATCCGGCCGCCTTTACCACACATCTTTTTTCTGGTCTTTTACTACAACTCTCGCATGAAAACTTTGGCAGACTTGGCGCTCTTTACCATGTATAACATGGTAGCTTGCATTAAAATTCACTCAGCTACTCAATCGGTTGTAAGTAGCAGTAAAGCGAGGCTTACTCTAGTGGCAGCTCGGGTTAAGCGAATGCTCGGACGGGGCGGCTGGTTACGGCTAGCGGCACTAGGCGGGCTGCTCGCCGCTGGCTGGCCCAGCGAACTCGCGGCCCAAGCGCTGGGCGAAGTATCGGGCACGCTGCTCGAACGGGGTGTCCGGCAGCCACTGCCTTTCGCTACCGTCCTGCTGCGACGGCTGCCCGATTCTGTCGTGGTAGCTACCGCGCAGACCGCAGCGAGTGGCAGCTTTACGCTGAGTAAGCTGCCGCTGGGTCGCTACCTCCTGCGGGCCGAGGCCCTGGGATACCAAACAAGCGCTCAACCAATTGCGCTAACAACGACTGCCCCGGCGGTGCGCCTGGGCGAGTGGCTGGCTACCCCGACGACCGTGCAGCTCGGCGGCGTGGTGGTGCAGGGAGAGAAAGCTGTCTTGCTCGACGACCTGGACAAGAAAGTCATCAACGTAGCCAAGGACCTCAACAGCGCGGGCGGCACGGCGGCCGACGTGCTGCAAAAAGTACCCTCGGTGGCGGTGGACGAAAACGGGCAAGTGAGCCTGCGCGGCAACGCGGGCGTGACGCTCTACCTCGACGGCCAGCCCGCGCCCAGCAGCTTGCGCCTTGACCAGCTGCCAGCCAGCCGCCTCGAAACCATTGAAGTTATCGCCAATCCTGGTGCTCGCTATGCCGCCCAGGGCACGGGGGGCATCATCAATTTGGTGCAGAAAAAACAAGCTCCCGACGGTTGGAATGGCGACGCGCTGCTCATGGTGGGCACCCGCGCCAAGTACAGCGGCTCGCTCAACCTGGGCCGCAAGCTGGGCAAGTTCAACGTTTACAGTAACGTGAATGGGCTGAATAATGCGTTTCGCGGCAGCTCAGCCTTACAGCAAGTCGCCACGGCTGAGGGCCGCACAACCAGCATCGACCAGCGCGGCGGTACCGCCCGCCACCAGGTCAATAAAGCCCTGCGCCTGGGCGTGGACTACGCCCTGCGCCCCGAGCAGAACCTAACCCTGACCGCTGAGTTTTATAAAAATGACCTGTTCCAAACCAACGATTTTACTACCCAGCTCACGCGGGGCACCGCCCCGACCCTCACCCTGCAAAATCAGAATCTGGAAACCGACGACCTCTACACGTTGCGGCTGGCCAGCAGCTACCGGCACACCTGGGCTGCCCACCCCGGCCGCGAGCTCACGGCCGGCGCAGTTTACATCTTGGACGGGGGCACGGTACTACCCGAGCAGCGCGTGCTCGACGGCCCCGCCGACTACGCCCGGCAGGCCCGCCGGCAGCTACTCGACGTGACCATTCACATGCCCTCCGCGCAGTTCGACTACGTGCGCCCAGTGGATGACAAGCGCCGCTGGGGCGCGGGCGGGAGAATCGACGCCATGCTGACGCCCGGCACGGCCGACTACGCGGTGCAGCCAGCGGCCGGAGCCGAGTTCGTCCGCCAGGAGGCCGATTCGTATCGCTACCACTATCAGCAGTTTATTCCGCAGGCCTACGGTACTTACCAGCAGAAGGCGGGAGCCTGGGACTACCAGGCGGGCCTGCGGGCCGAGTTTACCGGGCTGCAAGCGCGGGTGCAGCCCAGCGGCTCGACCAGCCAGCATATTTTTAACCTGTTTCCCTCGGCCACGGTGGCGCGCAGCTTGCCCCACGACCAGCGCTTGCAACTCAGCTACGCCCGCCGCCTCAACCGGCCTAATTTCTTGCAAATTGTCGCCCTGCCCATCTACTCCGACGCCCGTAACTACGTGGTGGGTAACCCCGACCTGCGCCCCGAGTACTCGCACGTGGCCGAGCTGGGCCACCAGGTAAACTGGACGGCGACGACGCTCAACACGACGCTGTTCGGGCGCTTTACCGGGCAGGCCATTCAGAGCCTGCGCACCGTTGACACGCTGGCTACCCGCCGTAGCGGCCAGCCCGACTTCATCACCCGCACCAGCTACGCCAACTTTGGCCGCACCACCAGCTACGGCCTGGAAGTTTCGCTGACCCAAACGCTGGCCCCGTGGTGGAAGCTCGTTGCCAACGGCTCGTTTTACCGCAGCCAGGTGGCCAGCTACGTCGGCGACGGCACCCGCGCCAATTTCACCGGCACGGCCTATCTGCTCAACACTTTCAGCCCTACCCAGACGCTCACCGTGCAGCTCAGCGGCAACTACCGCGCCCCGCTGGTGGTGCCGCAGGGCCGCCTGCTTGCCGTGTACGGCCTCGACCTGGCCGTGCGCCAGCGGCTTTTCCACGACCGCGCCGCCCTCACCCTGCGCGTGAGCGACATCTTCAATACCCGTCGCCAAATCACCCAGTTGCAAGCCCCCAACCTCACTACCGACCTGCAAACCAAGTACGAAACGCGCGTGGGCTACTTGGGCCTGACATGGTTTTTCGGCGGTAAAAAGCCAGCTAGCAATCTCGACAACCAGCCCAAAGACGACACGGGCGGCATGGGGGGATAAGTAAGCTGTTATGCTGTTAGCTGTTAGCTAGTAGCGGCTAGCTGTTAGCCTTCCGAATAAAAGCTGACAGCTAGCCGCTAACAGCTAATACTTTGCGCTGATGGCGTAACCGCTGGGCTACGAGGCCCGCCACCAATCCGCCCACGGTGTACCAGGCCACGGTCATGGCCTGCGTTTGGGGGGTGCGGTTGCTGGGCGCCTCGCCCAGGCCCATGGGGCCGGGCAGCAGCACGCCCCCCGCGCCAGCCACGGCTCCTAGTAGCAAGCCGCGTTGCAGGCTATGCTTTCCGCTGCCTACAGCCGTGTAATACAAGCCATTGCTAAGCACGTCGCCCAGCAGGGTAGCTGTGTAGGCCGTGCCTTCGGCGGGCTGGGGCAGGTCGGCCAGGTTCAGGATTTTGCGCAGGCCGCGCTCGCCCAGCACGTCCATGCGGGGGGCATCGTGGGGGCGCAGGCGGCGGGCTACTTCGTGGAGGACAGTGAGGACGACGGCCCCGGCAAAGCCAGCGGCGAGGGAAGGTAGAATTTTCATGAGGATGGCCGCTAGTAACTAGCGGTAGCTTGGTCAGACGCAGCCCAGCCAGCCAGGTTACGTAAATTTTTGCGGAGCATTGCGCAGCAACGGCGCGGCGTCTTATATTTGCAGTCCCAAACCACGCGAGTGGCGCGGGAAACGCCGATTTAGCTCAGCTGGTAGAGCAGCTCATTCGTAATGAGCAGGTCGTTGGTTCGAGTCCAATAATCGGCTCCAGCAAAAAGCCCCCCGCAAGCGTCTTTGCGGGGGGCTTTTTTATTACGCCGGTACTGACCAGGACGCTGGTTGCTTTAGTAGACCGCTACTTTCGGCATTATTCTTTTCAAGGTTAGCCGCTGAGAATCCTCAATCCCAGTAGGAGCTATCGCTAACACCTCAAAGCTATCAACCAGCTTTCCGCTTCGGTATATACTCAGTAGCTGAATATTATTTTTCGTACTTAATCGCAGTTTTTTCTTAGTAAGAAAAACAGAAGCGATATCTGGCCTAGTACATCCATCATAGGATGCCAAGGTAAATTTTCGGGCGGTAATTTCCCACGTAGTGTATTTACACAGCTTGGGTGGCAGCGCCCGGGCATCACTGACGAAGGTTAGCACTTTAGCTTGGTAGTAAGCACTATCCGCGCCAGGCACGTACCAGGCGCTTGGCGCAGCCAACGCGGCTCTTGTTAATTGGCCAAAGCTTACCTGTGGCAGTAGTAATACGCTGGCTAGCAGCGACAGTCGTTTGATGAGGTTCATTACCAATGGTCTGCTGGCTATTTTTCACTGAGTACGCGCTCAATGACAGGACCTAGTTCCCGAGTGGAGAGCAGGTCTTGCATGCCGCTAAGATGGGGCTTCTGCGCACTTGCCACGAATAGCAAGTCGGAATAATCATTATGAACAGCGGTACTGCGGTACTGACTGCCATTTTTCAGGTAAAAGGTAATATTTATTCGCCATTTACCCGATAGCCGTCCATCGCCCGGGTGAACTAGATGAGCTACCTGGTACGCGCGTAAGATAGCCGCAACAGTAGCTGTATCTTCTATTGCTCGGTAGGGCACGAATTTATTCTCCCGCAATTCCTTTTTAGTCATATCGGGCGTTTGTATTTCAATACGAGCTATTTCACTTACCGAGATTCCTTTTAACGCAGCCAGTCTTTCAAGTGGCTGGCTCACACCTGCAAACTGACGTGAAGCCCAAAGCGCGAAGCCGACTATCAGCGTACCCATAATCAGCATTTTATTGAGCGTTTTATCGGGAATATTTATTTCCATTGCGTTGGCTTGCTTTACCGATGAGACTCGATCACCTTTGTTTTTTGCAGAACCGATGATAATTTGTAGAACCGATGATAAGTAGATACTACCTGATTTATCATCCAGTTTGAGGGCTGACCGTTGTAATACCAAGCTCTAGTTTGGGAATGGCTTAGCGGATAGATTCAGACGCATCACCCAGCTGGAGCTTAGCGCTATAGCGGCCAGCTGGTTAGGATATCGCACGCCCTAAGCGAGCATTACTTCAGACAAAATTTCACACTCTCCCGGCCCTAGCAGGAAATATAGATCTGTCAGTAAGACTATAAGGGTAGCAGGGCCAACTTCTCCGATCTACACGCCCGCTTTTTATTAGGTGGTGACGTCTATCCAATGCTACTGCCTTGCTCCAAAGGTAGCTGGTTGAGCCAGTTGTACCACTGCTTACTACTCTGCGGAGGCTGCTAGTAACAAGCCTTACGGGTTATTGAGGCAAGATTCTACAAATGGCTCCTTCTACCAACCGGACAGCCCCGCAAGTACCCTGGTACCGGCGGGGCTGTCGGCGTTGGAGCCCTGGCTGGCCCAACCTCGGCGGGGCAGGTGCGTACATGCGAGTTGCCTATGTCTGCAAACTCTTCCTCCAAGCTCTCGCTCTACGGCGGCATTGCCGCCAACGTGGCCATTGCCGTTTCCAAGTTCGTAGCCGCCTACGTCACCGGCTCGTCGGCCATGCTTTCCGAGGGCATTCACTCGCTGGTTGATACCGGCAATGGGGGGCTCCTGCTCTACGGCATGAGCCGCAGCCAGCGCCCGGCCGATGCACAGCACCCTTTCGGCCACGGTAAGGAATTGTATTTCTGGGCCTTGATAGTCGCCGTGCTGATTTTTGCCATTGGCGGCGGCATGTCGTTTTACGAAGGCATCAAGCACCTGGAACACCCCGAGCCGCTCGAAGATGCCAAGTGGAACTACATCGTGCTGGGTATTTCCATCTTGTTTGAGGGGGCCGCGCTGGTGTTGGCCCTGCGGGCGCTGCTCGAAAAGCAGGCGGCTGGCCGCAGCTTCTGGACTACCCTGCGCACGAGCCGCGACCCGGCCGTTTTTGCCTCGGTGCTGGAGAATGCGGCGGCCGTGGCGGGCCTGCTCATCGCGCTGCTGGGGGTTTATTTCGGCCATTTACTGAATAATCCGCTTTTCGACGGCGGGGCGTCCATCATTATCGGCCTGTTGCTGATGGGCGTAGCCGTGCTGCTGGTGAGCCGCACCAAGGCTTTGTTGATAGGCGAAGGCGTGAACGACGAAACGACCCAGCAGGTGCAGGCGCTCACGCGCCAGGTGCCCGGCGTTACTACCGTGCGCCCACCCCTCACCATGTACCTTTCGCCCGACGATGTGATGCTGGCCCTGGACGTGGACTTCGACGACCAGCTCACGGCCACCCAGGTAGAGGCGGCCGTGGTGGCCGTGCAAGACCGCATCCGGGCGCAGTACCCCGAATTTAAGCGAATTTTTATTGAGGCCAAGTCGCTGGCCGACCGCGCCTAGCAACCGGCCAATTACCCTTTTTTATTACTGCTTCACGTTTATCCCTTTCCTATGCCTGCAATTTCGACCGATACTCCTTTTGCCTCCTTTTGGTGGGGCGGCTACGAATGCACCGACCAGCTCAACGCCTTCGGTAACCGGGTGGACTTTCTGCCGCTGACCGGCCACCTCCCCCTGCTCGACGAGGACTACGCCAACCTGGCGCAGTTCGACGTGCGCACCGTGCGCGAGGGCATTCGCTGGGCGATGATTGAGAAAACGCCCTACCAGTACGATTGGAGCACCGTGAAGCTGATGCTGGACGCCGGCGAGCGCCACGGCATTCAGCAAATCTGGGACATCTGCCACTTCGGCTATCCCGACGACCTTACGCCGCTGCACCCCATGTTTGCCCGGCGCTTTGCGGCGCTGTGCCGGGCGTTCGTTGATTTTTACCGCTCGGTACGGCCCGAGGGTACGCTCATCGTCACGCCCATCAACGAGGTGAGCTTTATGTCGTGGCTGGGGGGCGACGTGCGCGGCACCGCCCCCTACTGCGTGGGCCAGGGCTGGGAAGTAAAGCTGGGCCTGATGCGGGCCTACATCGAGGGCAGTTGGGCGCTGCGCGAGGCCGACCCCGGCATCCGCTTTCTCAGCACCGAGCCGCTCATCAACATCGTGCCCCCGCCCAACCCCTGGGCCAGCCACGCCCGCGAGGCCAAGCGCATGCACCTCGACCAGTTTCAGGCCATCGACATCCTCTCGGGCCGGATGTGCCCCGAGCTGGGCGGCCACGAAAGCCTGCTCGACATCATCGGCTTTAACTACTACTACGACAACCAGTGGCAGCTGCACCCGCACCGCCACCTGGGCTGGAACGACCCGGTGCCCGACCCGCGCTGGACGCCCCTGAGCGAGCTGCTGCGCCAGGCGCACAAGCGCTACCAGCGCCCGTTCGTCGTGACCGAAACCAGCCACCCCGGCATCGACCGACCCCTGTGGTGGAACATGATCGGGAAGGAATGCGCCAAAACGCTCCAGATGGGCCTGCCGCTGCTGGGCGCCTGCATCTACCCCATGGTCGACCGCCCCGACTGGGACCACCTCGACAACTGGCACCGCTCGGGCCTCTGGGATGCCGAGCTGCGGCCCGACGGCCCGCCCCGCCGCATCTTGCACGAGCCCAGCGCCCACGCGTTGCGCGAGGCGCAGGCCGTGGTGCAGCAGGCGCAAGCACAGGCCAGCCAGGCAGCGGCCCGTCGGCAGCGCCGGGCGGTACTCGTGGGCTAACCAGTTGCCTAGAAGTAGCGCGGACTTTGTAGTCCGCGGCTTCCCAGATC
>CAJYVK010000290.1 GCA_913778455.1 uncultured Hymenobacter sp.
GGTTGCGCAGGGTACTGCCCGCGCCTGGCGCAAAGCTGAGCGGGCCAATGCTACCCGTGCCCCCGAATACCAGATTGGCCGTAGCCGAGCCGTTGAGCTGCGCCGGTCCCGTTGCGCCGAGGGCCACGGGGCCAGCCAGCGTAAGCGTGTTGCCGCCCAGCGAAAGCTGCCCGCTTCGCAGCGCCAGCGTCCCGCGCACATCCAGCGCAGTGCCCAGCGTCAGGTCGTTATCGGTGCTGCTACTGCCACCGGTCGCCTCTATCGTGAGGCTGCCCAGTACGTTGGCGTTAGGAGCGGCCCGCAGGACGCCCAAGGCGGCTGGCCCGCTTTTGACCAGCACTAGCTGCGAGGCCGGCGTGAGCGCTAGCTGCCCGGTGCCTGCCCCGATGCTGGCCTGGCCCCCCGCCACGAACCGGAGGGTATTACTACCCACGTTCAGCGTCGAGCCAGCGCTCAGCGAGTACCCGCCGCCCGCCGGGCCACCCAGCTCCAGGTTAGTACCGGCGGCCAGCGCCACGCCGGGCGTGCCAGCGGCGGTAAGCAGGCGTAGCAGGCGCAGGGCGGTGCCGCCCCCGGTTAGCGTCTGCACCGCACTTAGGTTAGTGGTAGTCAGCGTCAGCAGCCGCGTAGGGTCGAACGTAACTGCCCCGCTCAGGGTCAGGTTACCACCCAATTGCAGAAAGTCTCCGCCAAAATTCTGGACGTCCAGTAGTTGCAGATTGCCTTGCACCGTTACGTTTCCCGCCAGGGTTTTAGCTTGGTTCATCAGGACCAGATTACCGTAGCCCGGCGCGGGCGGCGCGGGCACTGTAAAGTCGGCTTGCTGTCGAAATACGACGGTGCTGGTGGGGTCGAGCGCCCCGAACGATACGCCCGGGGTGGCGCTCACGGTGCTAACCTCCAGCACGGTAGCCGGGCCCAGATCGAGCAGCCCGGTGAAGTTGGCTCCGGTCGGTATTAGCAGCGTTGAGCCCGCCAGCAGTACTACTTTGGAGGCGGCCCCACTCACCGTCCAGTTGCTGCTGGGCTGGCGAGCACTACCGCCCACGTATAGTACTTGGCCTAGTTCGCTAAAGCTGGGCGGCGCGGCCCCGCTGCCATCGGGATTGCTGCCGAAGGTAGCCAGCGCATCCAAGCTGCCGGTGGGCTTGGCATAGTAGGCCTTCGTCACGATAAAGTTGATGGGAGCCGATGTCTGTCCGCCATCGCTCACGGCTACCGGGTAGCTGCCGGGGGTAGCTGCGTCGGCGGCTGTCAGCTGCACGAGCAACTGGGTACTCTGCACGTAGGTAGTGGAGCGCGGGCTGCCGGCCCACAGCACCACGCTACTCGCCGTGAAGCTGGTCCCCGCTACGGCAACAGATACTCCGCCGCTGCCCGCCGCTGCGCTACTCGGCGACAGCGCCGTGATGCCTGGCGCGAACAAGCTGACTACCGAGACTTCGCAGCTCGTGGCTATTGCGTTTGCGGGCGCGGGCGTTGCCAGCCACAGCAACCATAAGAGAAACACCTGGCGCCCGAGGTGGCGCACAAACCAACGTGTCGGCGGAGAGTAGAAAAGTGCCATCCTGTAAGAGGTTGAGTGAAAAGATGCATTTGGCCCACGGGCGCAAGTGCCGGCTCAGCCTGCCTGACCCGGCACAGCACTTGACCAAAATTCTCTTTATTTCCTCAGCCTCTACCTGACAATAAAAAGGCTCATTATCTGACGTTTGTCATGGTGCATTGACTGGTTGTCATCTTTGGTATCCCAGCTATCCCGAGTAGTACCATAGCCTAGTACCCCCTACACCCGCACGTTCGGATCCCGCATAAAGCCCTCGATGAGTTGCAGCAGCAACTCGTCGGGGGTTTGCAGGTCTTGGTAGTGCAGGGCCAGGTGCTCGGGGGCGAAGTAGCCCCGCACCTGGGCCAGTTGGGCGGGCTCGACGGCGTAGAAGCTCATGCCCCAGTCGCCGAAGCGGCGCTCCTCAATGCGCCCGCTGGCCAGCCGGGTGAGGCTGTGGTGGCGCACGTCGCGCCGCAGCTTGCCGTAGAGCTCGCCCACGGCCTCGACGCTACCCTCAAGCACCAGCACAAACTGGTCGTCGTTGTAGAGCAGCACGCCAGTAATGCCTACCCGCTCGTTGCGATGCTGCGCCCGTTTGAGTAAATCAGTCAACTGCTCTTGCGTGAAAGGTATGGTTGCCTGACTCGTACAGATTAGCTGATACATGCAAAAAGAAGAAAAAAGGCAGCATAGCAGAAACAAAACGTACGTAAGTCACTTGTTGACAGCGCTTCCCTTTGCTCGCCAGCAGCCTGGCCGCTTTACCTGTACAGTATGTACTGGTGGGTTGGCACTTGTGTTTTCCCTTTTCCTTTTCATTTCTCTATGGACGTCAGCCAGTCCCTCGACCACTACGAGAACCGCCGCGACCTGCTGCGCGGCTACCTACTCGAATACGAAATGCTCCAGCAGGAAGCCCCCGACGTCGCGGCGCAGTTCAGCTTCGATGCCTTCGTTCATTTCTCCTTCGCCTACTACCGCATCAGCGAGCAGACCGGGGGCGTAGGGCGGCTGGAATCTACGCTTGAGCGGGTGCGCCTCAACCTGGCGCCCTAGCCTGGCTGTTGCTACCTGCTACTACCGCGTTGCCTACTTGCCCTTGCCCCGCCGGGGCCTTTTTGTTGGTGGTCCGTGTGTGACCGGTTGGTGGGCGGGCGACCTTACCGCCCCCGTGCAGCATCCACCGATGATTCTGCGGTGCGCTCGCCGCAGCTACATTTGCTAACCGCCACTGTCCACTTGGGCTATTGCTGTAAAAGTCAAGTCTATCGTCTACTCTTACTCCTCTTTTATGACACAGCAAGCGAGTACGCCGGGCGCCGGCTTTTTTTACCGCCAGCCAACGGGTAGCGGCAGCGTAGGCGCACCCGCCCCGTCCCCCGGGGGCAGTGGGCAGCGCTTCACGGGCAAGCAGTTACTGCTGGCCTTCTTGTGCGGCGGTTTTACCGTTGGCTACTTCACTTGGGATGGCCAATACGAAACCAAGCCGACCAAGGCACCTACTCACTTTGCCCACCCGGTGCGGGTGAAGGGCACGGCCGTAGATGTGCTCACCGAGCCTCGGGCCGAGGCCAGCGCCATTGCCTCTGTTTCCAACGCCGACTCGGTCGAGAACATCGGCCGCCTCAACGACCAGTGGTCGCAGGTTCGGCTGCACGACGGGCGCGAGGGCTTCGTCTCCAACGAGTTTTTGGAAGGCGTGCCCTACGTGCCCCTGGCCGCCGCGGCCGTAGCCGCCACGGCGCTGGCCCCGGCCTACTCCGGTCGTGCTGGCAGGCGCGAGCGCACGTTACGCCGGGAAAATCGCCGCCTGCGTCGGCACCTCAGCCGCCGCCCGGCTTCGGCTTACATCGCCCCTCCGGCCGAGGCCCCGAGCCATGCTACCCGCCCGGCCCCGACTTACTCGACCACCTACAGTACGGCCGGCAGTAGCGCCAACAGCTACCGTAGTAGCGGGAATCGGTTTTCTTCTACGCGTCAGCAGCTTCGGCTGCCACGCAGCAGCTACCGCAGTAGTAGCGGGAGTAGTGGCAGCACGCCCAGCTACCGCCCCACCTATTCCGCCCCCAAAGTCAACTACACGTTCCGTAGCCGCTCGCTCAAGCCCCGTAAATAGGTCCGGCGTAGCTGCTTAGTCATCCTATGAAAATCACCCGCCAGCTGCGCCTTGCCGCCGACGGCACGGCCCCCAGCCACCTCACCCTCATCTAGGAGGGCAACCACCTGCGCCTGGGCGACCAGTGGCTGCCCCGCCACCAGAACCAAGCCACTCGCTTTGCCACCGCTACCGTGCGTCTACTCTCCGAAGTAATCCGCTCCTTGTTGTCCTTCGGGGCAATCATACTGGGCTTGGCTGGGCTTTGGGGATTCCTGGCGCTATTGCATTGGCTCTTCCCCGCCACCAACTCGCGCGAGTTTGGGCTCTGGCTGTTTCTTGCCGGTCCTACCTTGCTGGCAATCGGCGGGGGCATCTTCGGCCTGCTTTTAGTAGTTTATCTAGTCGCCAAGCGCAGCCGCGCTCGTAACCGACGCAGCCGTTGACCGAAGCCATAGTAGCAGTACTCGCTCGCTTGTTGCGCCCGGCATCGGGAGAGGATTTTTTAGGTACTAAGAGATTTAGAGTGGGGCTGGGGTAGTGAGTCGCCCCATCGACGCTCCTGCAACGACGAATACGCGCTGCCACGGCTCACGAGATAAGGTGGGCATTGCGCTCGTTATCCAGGTATTGCGTCGCGGCCAGGCGCGAAGTCGTGAACTCTTCATCGTCGGCCAGCTCTTGGCGCCGTACCTGGTGCGCCTTGCGCAGGGTGAGCAGGCGAGCTAGTTTGTCGAGGCATTCCTCGTGGGTGGGGGAGTGGGGGGGCAGCGCGTGCAGGCTACGAGCCTGGGCGTCCACGGCCTCGGCGTACAGGGCCAGCGCCTCGGCGTGCTCCTGCGGGGTAAGGTTGGCAAACTCATCGCTGGTCAGCATTTCTAGTACATCGGCAAAAGTGGAATGGGAAAGTGAGGCGCGCCGGGATTGGCGGCGGGCGGGTGGGGCGGTACTAGCTGGCCTTGCAGGCCGGGATGGTAGTTGACACGCAGCGTGAGGGGCAACACGGTATCAAGACAAGGCTTGGGGGCCGGGCACGGGCGTGGCAGCCGGGGGCACGGGTCGCAACTCGGTAGGGATGCAAAAGGTGGGCAGCCCCACCCGCACCAGGTCGATAAGCCACGGCAGATGCACTTTGCGGCACTAGCGCACGGCCCGCAACTGCTCGGTCGTGGCCTCGTGGCCCGCTCGCACGAGCGTATCTACTGCGGCATTGGGCAAATCTTCACAGACCAACGACATGAGGTGATAGAACCTCTGGCGGTCACAACTCAGCGGCGCACGCATACTGGGTTTGACACGATTCGCCCGCTACCTGCTTTCTTGCAGGCACGTTGTCGTGTCGTGGCACAAACATACGCAGCGTTATTCATAAGTGATTTTTCAAAAGTGATTAATCACTAGAGAATTTGATTAGACGTGAGCGAACCGACTATAAATCAACGCCTAAAATTTCTGATTGAGCACTTGTCTACAAGTGTACGCGCTTTTAGCGAAGCTATTGGAGATAGTTACAGCAACACGCAGAACTACATAGGTAGCCGACAGCTAGCGCCGAAGCATGAGTACATTGCTAAAGTACTAAACCATTTTAGCAACGTCAATGCCCGCTGGCTCCTAACCGGCGAAGGCGAGCCATTCACCGGAGAAGCTCCCGCTGCTCCGGCGGGCAGCACCAGGAAAAATAAGGACTCCGCCCAGAATACTATTGCCAACCGCGCCACCCCCGCTAATGCGCAGCTCGACAACTGCCAGCGCGACCTGGAAGCCGCTAAAAAAGAAGCCGCCGGCTACCAGCGCGAGATAGCCCTGCTGGAAAGCCAGCTCAGAGACAAGGAGGAAATTATCACCTTGCTACGCGCTAGCAACAACCGCTCGAACTGACCAATGCAAGCAGCTTCGCCCGCCCTCCCACGATGAGCGCCCGTAAAAAATGGCGGGTGTCCGCCGTGGCTGCGGGCGGCTTGCTCTAGTAGCCGCCTTTTGCGGCTAGTGAGGATAGTAAGCAGGCGTGGGACCTCACCCCCCGGCCCCCTCTCCTTGGGGAGAGGGGGAGCCTGGCGACTACTTAATAACTG
>CAJYVK010000291.1 GCA_913778455.1 uncultured Hymenobacter sp.
CGAAGCATCTCATCAGGTTAGAACGGCTTACGCGAACGTGATAAGATGCTTCGCAGGCGGACGCCAGATGAGCATGACGGACGGGGTGAAATATGGTAAGCAGGGGCTATTCTTCCAGCCCATACTCCTGCAATTTTCGGTACAGGGTCGTCAAGCCAATGCCCAGCCGGCGGGCCACCTCGGGCTTGTTGCCCTGCAAGTCGCCCATCAGCCGCTTGATATGCTTGGCTTCCAGCGCCCGCAGACTCTCATCGTCGGTGGAAAAAACCGGGCGGGTACTGCCTTGAAATTCTTCGGGCAGGTTTTCCAGTGTCAGCAGCTCGCCGGCCGGGGCGAGGATGGCGGCCCGCTCCAGCACGTTTTTGAGCTCGCGCACATTGCCCGGCCAGGCGTAGGCTTGCAGGGCGGCCACGGTGGCGGGCGCGAGGCCGGGCAGGCGCTTGGCCAGCCGGGTGGCGAAGTGCTGCAAGAAAAAGCCCGCCAGCAGCGGCACGTCGCTGGCCCGGTCCTTAAGCGGCGGCACCACGATGGTAAACACCGACAGCCGGTAGTACAAGTCGGGCCGGAAGCGCCCCTCCGCAGCTTCCTGCTTGAGGTTGCGATTGGTAGCCGCTACCAGGCGCACATCGACCTTCGTCGGCTTGGTATCGCCGAGCTTGGTAAACTGCTGCATCTCCAGCACCCGCAGAAACTTGGCCTGCACGTTCAGCTCCAGCTCGCCGATTTCATCCAGGAAAAGCGTGCCGCCGTGGGCCTCTTCCAGCAGGCCTTTCTTGTCGGTCAGCGCCCCCGTAAACGCCCCTTTCCTGTAGCCAAACAGCTCGCTTTCGAGCAAATCCTTCGGAAAGGCCGAGCAGTTGACGGCCACGAAGGGCTTGCTGCGCCGCCCGCTGGCCTCGTGCAGCGCCTGGGCAAACAGCTCCTTGCCCGCGCCGGTGGGGCCTTCGAGCAGCACGGTGCTATCGGTGGGCGCTACCTGCCGGGCCAGGTGCTGGGCGCGGCGCAGGGCCGGCGCTTCGCCGATCATGCTCTCGAAGCTGTGGCGCTGGTTCATGCGTTTTTCCAGCTCGGCCACCCGGCGCTGGAGGCGGGCCTTCTCGGCGGCACGCTCCACTACCACCACCAACTGCTGCTCAAAATCGCCCTTGGTGAGGTAGTCGAACGCGCCCAGCTTCATGGCCTTCACCCCGTCGGGGATGGTGCCGAAGGCCGTAAGCAGCACCACCTCGGCCAGCGGCGCGGCGGCCCGGTAGCGCGGCAGCAGCTCCACGCCGTGGCCGTCAGGCAACTTCACGTCGGAGAGAATCACCAGCACCTCGGCGGCGTGGGTGGCCAGCAGGGCCAGGCCCCGGTAGGCGTCGGGGGCTTGCAGCACGGTGTAGCCTTCCAGCTCCAGCACCTGGGCCAGCAGCTGGCGCAGACGCGCTTCGTCGTCGATGAGGAGCAGGGTTCCGGTGGGCACTTCGCTGAGTTATGAGTTAGGGGTTCAAAGTTAGGACTTGGCTGAGCCGCAGCTTTGACTTAGGCTAAAGCCGCGGCCGGAATCGCTTTCACGCGCTGGCGCTGGCGGCCCGTCTTACTGGTTAAGAAGAATTAAGCGTATCGCGGGCGAGAAGCAATGGGGCCGCGAAGAGGAGACTAGCCAGGCCGAGCAGCAGCGAAAATAGCCTGACAGTATCCATGAAAGGTGCTTCGGCCCTCCGTTGACCTACGCTCCCAAGCAAGTGAAAGCGCGTTAGCTGGGCCGGAGGTATTGGTCGTTGGCCCAGAGAACCTTGCGGGCCAAGCTTACCATCAAAAAACGAAGACGAAATTTCTTCTAAAGGTAATCTGATATTCAAGCTCATTGCCTATGTTTAAGGCACCATTCTTACTCACCTTTTCATATGCAAAACACAGCTACCCCAGTCATTACACTAGCACCCGAACTGGCCGCATCGGTGCGCGAGCTCGCCAATCCTGCTCCGTCCCCCGTCCCGACGGTTTGCCTGAACTGCGAGGCCGTCGTGCCCGGTCATTTTTGCGGGCATTGCGGCCAGGAGGCGCACACCCACCGCTTTACCCTGGGCCACGTGCTGCACGAGATTCCGCACACCATCCTGCACGTCGATAAGGGGCTGTTCTACACCAGCAAGGAAATGATGCTGCGGCCCGCCGCCACCCTGCGTAACTACTTAGCGGGGCAGCGAATTCGACATTTCAAGCCTCTAGCCTACGTGCTGCTGATAGCGGGCCTGTCCTCGTTTATTTACGCGGTCTTGCACTTACACACCTACAATCCTAACGAGCCCAGCATGGGCCCAGCCGGCCGCGAGATGCAGGAGCACATTAGCGCGGGCAGTGGCAAATACATGAGTTGGTTTATGGCCGGCTCGCTGCCGCTCACAGCCTTGATCACCTGGGGTTTGCTGCGCCGCGTTCGGTTCAATTATGCCGAGTGCTTAATAATTAACGCGTATATCATCGGTACGGGCACGTTGGTGACTATGCCTTTTTACATCCCTTATTATCTGTACGACGGTACCGCGCAGATGGGCCGGGTGAGCCTGTGCTCGATGGTCGTCATGTTCGCCTACCAGACCTGGGCCTACGCCAGCCTGCTGGCCCCGACGGGCCTGTCGGCTATCCGGCGCTACACCCGCGGCTTCATCACCTCCATGCTCGGCTTTGTGGTGTTGATGGTAACGCTGGCTAGTGTGATTTACGGCCTCCACTGGTCTACGGCCAAGGAGTCGTTTCGCGAGGTTGCTCGCCATGCGCAGCAAACGCGGCAGGCCCGCCAGGCGGCCCCGTCGCCTGGCGCGGCTGCGCGGCAGCATTGAGTTTTCCTTTTCGCATTCTTCCTCCTTTGCCGGCACCTAGTTCTGTTTTTATGAAGCACTCCCCCTTTCCTGCCATCTGGATTAGCTTGGGTGTAGTCCTGCTAAGTCTACTGACGACTTTTTTCTCGCTATGGGTTAGCCAGCGTAAAAAGGCAGCGGGCGACCCCGAGCCGCCTGGTTCGGCTGCGTCTCCGCAAAAATCGCTGTAATGCCGAGCAATAATAGGGTCGGATAGAGACGGTGGTTGCCGGGCGTGCCTTACGCTACCCAAGCGCTGGTTAGCGGCATCAACGGCCGAGCCACCTAGCCTCCTCGCCAGGCTACTAGCAAAGCTGCTTTCACCTACTGCTTGCGCCCCAGCGGCGACCAAGTGCTTTCACGCTCTACAAACTGGCTATTTAGCCTCCACGCGTAGAATAAAGCGGCCCCATCGCCCAGCGGTGGGGCCGCAGTGCTTAGCTGCCCCTAATCTCGTTCTTAATTCCCTCCACAAACTGCACAAATTCGGGCTCGGCTTCCACGTCGGGGTGCCAGGCCAGGCCGAGTTGGGCTAGATTGTATTGGTGGCGGGGGCTGATGGTGGCACCGGGCAGCAGCCGGCCGGTGCTAGGGTCGCGCTCCGGGGCCAGCAGCCAGAGCTGGTCGGCCAGGGCAGTGGTGGTGGTGATGTCGTGGCTCACGATGAGCACGGTATTCAGCTCGTCCATGGTGGTGACTTCCACGATGATTTTCTTCACCTCGTCAATCATCGCCACGTCGAGGCCCGAGAAGGGCTCGTCGAGCAGGATGAGGTGGTCGGCGCACAGGAGCTGCTGGGCGATGGCCGCCCGCTGGCGCTGCCCGCCCGAGAGGTGGGCCGGGTACTTACGGGCGTGGGCCGCCAGCCCGAAGCGGCCGAGGTAGTCGGTGGCGCGGGCCAGCGCCTCGGCGGGGCCGTGCTTGCGGCGAGCGGCCAGCAGCAGATTATCGAGCAAGGTAAGATGGTTGAACAACGGGTAGCGCTGCTGCACGTAGCCCACGGCCCCGGGGTGCACGGGCTGCTGCGCCTCGCCCACGCGCACGGTGCCGGTAGTGGGGCTGGTCAGCCCCGCCAGCAGCCGGCACAGTACCGATTTCCCAATTCCCGAGCGCCCGTAGATGCCCACCACCTGCCCCTGGCTCATGCCGGGCCGGATTACGTCGAGTACCTGCACGTTGAGGTCGCGCAAAATGACATCGGGGCCGAAGCTCATCGACACGTCTTGCAGCGTGAGCAGCGGATCTTTATAAGAGTGCGGAAAAGCCGTCATAGCAGCACGTAGCGCGGACTCTGCGAGTCCGCGTATAATGTAGAGTGAAGAAGATGCATTATTAAAAAATGCTTGTATGTACCACAATGCCCACATAGCTTGCGAGCATGGCCGATTTAATTCAATACAAGCGTCGTCTGCCCCATCTCTTACCACCAGGCGAAGAGCTATTTATCACGTTTCGGCTAGCGGGTAGCCTACCCCAACAACTACTCGCTCAGTGGCGCGAGGAAGAAGAGCAGCAGCGAAACCACGCAGAACGAGACCCCAACCAGCACTACGCAGAACAGAAGCGGTACTTCGGGCGCTTCGATGCGCAGCTAGCCAAGACCGAATACGGCCCAACGTGGCTGGCCCAGCCGGAGCTAGCGACTATGCTAGTGCAGTCGCTCCGGTATTTTGATGGCAAAGGCTACGAATTACTGGCTGACTGCGTGATGCCCAACCATGTCCACTTAGTTGTGCGACTGCCTATTGGAGCACCCTCTCTGCTGAAGACCTTGCAGCGTCTAAAAGGCTATACTGCTACCCAGGCCAACAAACTACTGGACCGCACGGGCGCATTCTGGCAAGCTGAGAGCTACGACCACGTGGTGCGCAAGGGAGAGCTACCGCGAATTCTTTCGTATGTAGTGGAAAATCCGGTAAAGGCCGGGTTGGTAGAGGATTGTCAGCAATGGCCCTACACGTACCTGGCCCCCACGTAGCGCGGACTCTGCGAGTCCGCATGTGGTAAGTCTAGGCTGCCCGTCTCATGTAGCGCGGACTCTGCGAGTCCGCATACGGTAGCGTCCAACCGAGCCAACCACGCGCGGACTCGCAGAGTCCGCGCTACATTCTGCCCAGCTCGGCGTAGGGGAAAAACGTTTTCCGCAGCGCCTCAAACCCGTAGTCCTGGGCCACGCCCACGGCTAGTATGACCAATTGAATAGCTACCACGCCATCGAGGTGCAGGTAGCGGTTTTGCTTGTAAAGTAAGAGCCCGATGCCGCCCTCCGATTGATAAAGCGTTTCAACCAGCGTAATCAGCGTCCAGATGATGGCGAAATTCTGGCGCACCACTTCGAGCATGTCGGCGAGCTTGCCGCGGACTATCACCTGCCAGAAGCTACCCCACTCACCCAGGCCCAGGGTGCGGGCGTGGTCCAACTCCTCCTGCGTAGTACTGAGGATGACGCGCGTCATCCCCGTAACCAGGTACACCGTTGCCCCAAATACCAGCACCGACAGCTTTACTTGGTGCCCCGAGCTGAGCAGCAGCGCCATAAAAAACGTGAGCCCGGTCAGCGTGAGGTAGCGCAGCTTGCTGGCCGCAAAAGCCAGCGGCCGAAAAAACGGCAGCGCCGTGAGGTAGGAAATCACCAACGCCAGTCCCGTGGCGAAGCCCAGCGCCTGAAAGGCCGTGAGCAGGCTGGCCCACAGCTCGGCCAGTAGCCCCTGGGTGGTGATGAGGTCGCCCAGTGCCCGCAGCACGTCTGCCAAGCTCGGAAACAGCCGAAGCGGCAAAAAGAGCCACAGCGCCAGCAACGCCAGCACCTGGCCGGCCACCAGCGCGGCCAGCGTAGCCCGGCGCGGGTGCGCATTAGGAGTAAACAGAGAACTCATGGCAGAAGAAGTAGCGCGGACTCTGCGAGTCCGCAAACGAGCGTAGCGATTGCAGCCGCTACGCTCGCCCAAGTAGAAATAAATTCATAAGCAGGCCACCACTCACGGCCCTTACCTGCCGACTAGCAGCCGCCGCGCCACTACCGCATCAGTTGCCGAGCACTACTTCTACCCGGCGGTTGGCAGCCTTACCCACCTCCGTAGCGTTGCTGGCAACCGGGTCGGCGGCCCCGTGGGCGTACACTTGCACGCGGCCCTGCGGGAAGGCGCTGGCACTCCGGGTTTCGAGCCAGTGGGCGACGGCCTCGGCGCGGGCCTGGCTGAGCTGCTGGTTAGCAGTAGGGTTGCCGGTATTGTCGGTGTAGCCGTGCACGGCCACTTTGAGGCGGCCAGCCACCACGAGGTCGTCGAAGAGCTGGCTGAGCTCGCGCTGGGCAGCGGGCGTGAAGGTGCTCTGGCCGGTATTGAATTCGATGTTCCAGGCCCGCTTGCTCACGCTGCGGCGGATTTCGTCGTCGCCAGCGAAGGATTGGGTTTCGGCCGGGGCCACGTTTTTGCCTTTGTACTGGGTTTGCAGCTTACGCAGGAGCGTCAGGTCGAGCATGTTATCCAGCGGGACGTAGCTCGGGAGCTCTTTGGGATACAGCTTGCTCTGCACGTCGCCGAAGGTTTTGTACACGGCCGCGTAGATGTTGGTACCGCCATTGTCGAGACCGAAAAGCGTAAGGTTATCGCTGAAGTTGAAAGCTTTGCTACCGCCCAGCTCCACCACGTTGCCGGTGCGGTCGGCCTCGCTGGTGCCTTTGTAGTACTTCAGCCAGTAAGCCCCGGGCTTGTCCTGGTCGCCGTACACCTGGGCCGAGATGTCGGCGGCGCGGGCGAGGGCTTCGGGGTGGCTTTTCACCTGGTCGCCGGCCACGGCGAAGGCGGTCATCAGGTTGAGGACGGCGGGCTGGTGGGCGTCGTACCACCGCTTGGTCGTCACCATGATATTGGGCATCTGGTTGGAATAGTCCTTGGTGCTCACGATGTTGACGAGGCCGCCCTTTTGCTTGGCGATGTTCACGTCGCCAGGCGTCCAGGTGGCTACGGCATCGGCCACTACGTCTACCTGCACGCCGGTGCGGTGGCCGCTGACCACCTTGACGCGGCTTTCGGGCTTGCCGGTAATGTACTTCTCGGCCGCTACCAGGAAGTCGCTGGCGGCCATGAAGTTCACGGCTTCGGGGTCGTAGGTGGTTTCGTCGGGGTTCACTTTGAGGCCGTTGTCGGCGCACCACTTCAGGGCAATGTTGTGGTCGCCGTCGCGCAGGTAGCAGGCCACGGTTTTGCCGAGGGCGGCCTTGGGGTTGTCGAGCCACTCCTTCGGCCCCATCAGCTTATCCTCGCCGAAGCTTTTTCCTACCGAATAGGGAATCACTTGCAGGCTCGTGCCCGCCTTTTCGAGCTGGCTCTGCACGGCCGAGAAGGCCGGCAGGCCGTCGCCCATGATGCTCACAATCAGGCCCGGCGTGTTCGGGTTGGCTTGCAGGTCGAGGGCGTTCTTCACCAGGTCGGCCTGCATTTTCGACACGTCATCCTGGCGGGTGATCTGCATGTCGAGGTGGTTGGCGGCCAGGGCCGAACCCTGGGTGGTGCGGGGGCCGCCGTTGGCGAGCATCCCGGCCATCTGGGAGTTCCAGGCCATTACTTCCCACACCACGGGCGTGCCGTTTTCGGCGGGGGCGGTGCCGGGCAGCGGGGCCAGCGGCACTACCAGCGTGGCGCGGCTGCCGCCGGGGGCGGCGGGTAGCTCAATGGAGCTGAGCAGCACCGACTGTGAATCGGCTTTTTGGAAGAGCTTATTGCTGGCAATCAGTTTATTGATGCCAAAGTACAGGAGGGCAAAGATCAGCGCTCCGAGTACGATTTTACCACGAGTTGTCATGGAGAAGTAGCGCAGACTCTGCGAGTCCGCAGTTGTTGAGTTGTTGAAAGAATAGGGGAGGCTGGTCTAGGTGCGGACTCGCAGAGTCCGCGTTACAGCAGCACGACAATCAGCAGCAGGGCCAGGCAGGCACTAATCAAGCAGGCTAGAATAGGCATCGTCGGAGCGTTTTTTGGTGGCGGCTACGGAGGTGGAAGCGGGGGCCTTGTCGCTGGTGAGCAAGGCGTTGAAATCACCTTTCTGGTAGCGGTCGAGCAGGCGCTGGCCTTTCTCGCTCATCACGCCATTCTGGATATCCATCTCGCGCACAAATTCTTGCGAGTAGCGCATGGCCTGCTTGATCTGACCGAGCTGCTGGGCCATGTCCTGGGCCACGCGGTCGGTGGCAAGGTCGAAGAAGTATTTTTTGTCGGGGTCGCCGCGCAGGATGTTCATGGCGGCCCGCATACCCGAGCTGGTGCGCTTCACGAGCTCGTACTCGTCTTTCAGCAGGCCGACCTTGAACTTGCTGCCGTCGATCTGGCGCAGGGCGGCTTTCAGAATCTGGCGCATGACCACGCTCACGTTGGCCGTGGTAGTGGCCATGGGCTGGAGGCGCTGATTGTAGTCCAGGATTTGGGCGGCGCGGCTGGCGTAGGCTTCGGCGGCATCTTTCTCGCCTTGACGGGCGGCCGAGTCAGCCAAGGCCAGGTACTCTTTCATCTGGGTTTCGTTGGCGGCGAGCTTGCGCTTTACCAACTCGTGCGCCCCCTCGATGTGGCCGATCTCGCCCTCCATCTGGCGGGCCTCCTTCTCGGTGTTGGAGATGTAGTCCTCCATGATGCCGATGGGGTCGGTATTGACGAAAATACCCGCCGCCGTGCGCAGCACGCGCTGCCCAGCGTACCAGAGCCCGGCCTGAATTCGCTTGTTCGTGCCCAGCAGGAACAGCACGAACAGCGCCCCCAGCCCGATGCCCAACTTCACGCTATTGAACACGATGTCAACGAGGTAGGGCACGAGCTGGCCCCAGTAGTACACGCCGGCGGCCGCCGCGCCGCCCAGCACGACCCAGCCGGCGACTTTTTCGGGCTTTTGCCACTTGGGCAGGGCCGAGTTCAACTCGGGAGCAAGGAGTGTTTTCATAGTCAGAAAGGGGTGTTAGCTAGTTGAGAAGGAAAGACTTGGCGGCTTGTTGGTGGGCTTGCAGCTCGGCCACGGCGGCGGCGTGGGCCAGCTCGTAGGAGGCGAGGGCCGCCTGGGTTTTGGCGGCTTCCTGCCGGAGCTGCTGCTGGGTATCGGTGAGCTGCTGGCTCTTGTCGGTGAGCTGCTGGGTGAGGGCCGCCACGGCCTGTTGCAGCTGGACTTCCTGCTCGCGCAGGCGGGCCAGGGCGCTGGGTGGGCCTTGCAGGGGCACGGCGTCGCCCATTTTCTCGCGGTGGCGGGCCTGCACCTTGGCGCGGTCGTCGGCCAGGCGCTGGGTGAGATCGTCGGCCGAAGCCAGCAGGCTGCCGAGGTCGGCACCGGTCACGGCGGCGAAGGCATTGAAGGCTGTTTGGTAGAGCAACTGCCCGCTGAGCCCGCTGGCAGCCAAGCTTTTCACCATTTTGGTGAAGGCCCCGAAGTCGCGGCCGTCGCCGGCCAGCAGCCCGGCAATGTGGTCGAGGTGGCGCTGCTCAGGCTGGGTGGCCCCGGCGGGCAGGCTAGCCAGCGGTGGGGCCGGGGCTACCGGCCCAGCGGGCGTCGAGGCCGGGCCAGCCGGGGCTTCGCCGTCGGGCTCGACGAAAAAGTCTTTGGCGGCTTTCGCCAGATTATCCAGAAGGGCCATGTCGGTAGCAGGTACTAGGTGAGGGATGCGTACCTATTGCCAAGACCAGTGCCGATTTGGAAGAAGAGAAAAATTTATCCTGTAAGTAGTTGTTAGTAAATAATATAAATAAAAAGTCCCGTCCGGCGCCAGGCCGAACGGGACGTTCATTTTTTCAAAATGAAAAGGAGATTTTATCAAAAGTGCAAGCCGACTAACCGCCGGGGGCCAGTAGAATTGCCGGGGCGGGCGACTACTCCTTCACGATGCGGTGTACTTCCTGTCCGTCGGCATCCGCCACGGTGAGCAGGTAGACGCCGGGTGCCAGCCGTGCCAGGTCCAGC
>CAJYVK010000292.1 GCA_913778455.1 uncultured Hymenobacter sp.
TCCCAACCCCAGCGCCGCCGCGCCGCGCCCCACCGGCGAACGCCCCCGCCGCGAGCGCATCAAGGTGCCCCGTGCCGGCCTCGACTACTACGCCGCTCAACAAGCCGAACAAGCCTCCCAAACCCCATCCAACGAGCCCATCGCTTAAGACAGTCAGCCCGCCGCCGCAGGCTGGCGGGCGTATCCGCGCAATCCGTTAAATCCGTTAAATCTGCGGTTACCTTTGCCCCCCTATGGCCCGGCCCCGTAAGAAGACTCTCGGCTCCTACCCTACCTTGCTGGTAGTATTTAGCATCACGCTGGCCCTAACGGTCATCGGGCTGTTTGGCCTGCTGCTGCTGCACGCCCACAAGCTGAGCGAGCAAGTGCGCGAGAATCTGGAAGTCCAGGTTTATTTGGAGCGCAACCTGCCCGAGACCGAATTGCTGCGCCTTCAGCAAGACTTGGAGCATCAGCCCTACGTAGCCGAGCACGAGGGCCGGCCGCAGGTGCGCTTCGTAAGCAAAGAGGAAGGAGCTCGCCAGCTGCTCGAAACTACCGGCGAGGATTTTCGCAACTTTCTCGACGACAATCCGCTGCGCGATGCCTACGTGCTCAAAATCCGCCCCGAGTATACCGATACCATGCACCTGCGCGTGCTGAGCCGCAGCCTGGGTCAGGAACGCGGCGTATTCGAGGTGCAGTACCCTAAAAGCCTCTTCACCAGCATCAATCAGAACCTGGAGCGCGTGAGCCTGGCTCTGCTGGGCTTCGCGGCGGTACTCGTGCTCGTGGTCGTTATTCTGATTAACAATACCATTAAGCTGGCGATGTTCTCGCAGCGCCTGCTTATTCGCTCCATGCAACTCGTGGGCGCCACGCGGTTCTTTATCCAGCAACCGTTTTTGCGGCGGGCTACCTGGCAGGGGCTGTCCAGCGGCATCCTGGCCGTGCTGCTGCTGCTCACGCTGCTGCAATACGCTTACCTGGAAGTACCGCAGCTGCGCCTGCTGCGCGACGACCACCTCACTGGGCTGCTGCTGCTGGGCGTACTGGGGCTGGGCACGGCCATCGGCTTTTTCAGCTCCTACTGGGCAGTCAACAAATACCTCAACGTGTCGCTCGACGAGCTTTATTAAGTTTTCGCTGCCAATCAACTGACAATACATCCTATGCAACCAACCACCCCGGCTCCCCGCTTCGCCTTCGGGCCGCGCAATTTTCGCCTGATGTGGGCTGGCCTGGCCGTGCTGGCCGTCGGCTTTATCACCATGAAACTCGACGGTGCGCCCTACGGCGAGGGCTTCTTGGGCCTCACGCTCGGCCCCATTCTACTATTCGTGGGCTTCGTGCTGGAGTTTGCCGCCATCCTGGTGCGCAGCAACCCGGGCGACGTAGTGCCCGTGGCCCCGGCGGTGGCGACAACCGCAGCTCCCGTTGCCGCGCCGGTAGCCCCCACCGCTACACCCGTGCCGCCGGTGGCACCGATTCCGGCCCGGCCGGCGTACAAGCGCCCCGGCTAATTTTTCCTCGCTACAATCCGGCCCGCGGAGCTGGCGTATTGGTCGCCCCGCACCAAACGGCAATCGCCCGCGGGCAGGCGCACCCGCGCCAGGCTCGACGGGCCGGGTTGAGTTACCCATTTTTACTTACGACTGCTTAAATGACTTATTGGCAGGCCCTTTTGCTGGCCATTGTGGAAGGCATCACCGAATTCCTTCCGATTTCCAGCACCGGCCACATGGTTATCGCCTCCAAGCTATTGGGCATGGCTCCGACCCCGTTTACCAAGCTGTTTCTGGTGGTTATTCAGCTCGGGGCTATTCTATCGGTATTAGTAGTGTACTGGAAGCGCTTCTTTCAAAGCATCGACTTCTACCTCAAATTAGTAGTTGCCTTCTTGCCCATCGTGGTCGTGGGGCTGACTTTCAAAAAGTACATCGATGCGCTGCTCGAATCGGTGACGACGGTGGCCGTTATGCTGCTGCTGGGCGGCATCGTGCTGCTCTTCGTCGATAAGTGGTTTCCGCAGGAAGACCCCAAGGCAGGCGGCCACCCGGTAACTAACCCGAGCTTCAAGGAGGCGCTCATTATCGGCCTGTTTCAGTGCCTGGCGGCGGTGCCGGGCGTGAGCCGCTCGGCCGCCACTATCATTGGCGGCCTCACCCAGAAGCTGACGCGCCGGGCGGCGGCCGAGTTCGCGTTTTTCCTAGCCATGCCCACGATGGCGGCGGCGGCGGCAAAGGACGTGTATGACTATTACAAAGACGCTCACCAACACGGTATTGACCTGAGCCACCTGTTTTCGGGCACCGAAGTAAAACTGCTGGTAATCGGCAACGTAGTAGCCTTCGTGGTAGCGCTGCTGGCCATTCGGCTGTTTGTCGGCTTCGTGGCCAAGTATGGCTTCCGGGCCTTCGGAATTTACCGCATTATCGTGGGCGGGCTGCTGCTGCTGATGCTCGGCATAGGCCTTAACCTGCAACTAGTATGAGTGAGAAAAAACAACTGGCAGACTTTGACTTTGAGAAAGGCGAAGTACTTCTGCTGGATAAGCCGCTGACCTGGACCTCGTTCGACGTGGTTCGCAAGGTGAAGAATACCCTGCGCCCGCGCAAAATCGGCCACGCCGGCACCCTCGACCCGCTGGCTACCGGCCTGCTCATTCTCTGCACCGGCCGCAAGACCAAGGACATCGACCAGATTCAGGCGCAGGAAAAAGAGTACGAGGGGACCTTCCGGCTGGGGCAAACCACCCCCAGCTTCGACCTCGAAACGCCCGTTGACCGCGAGCAGCCCTACGCCCACCTCACGGAGGCCGACATTCGGGCGGCGGCGGCCACCTTCCTGGGTAAAATCGAACAAACGCCCCCGCTGTTCTCGGCCGTCAAAATCGACGGCCAGCGGGCCTACGAACTGGCCCGCAAGGGCGAAGAGGCCGTTATCAAGTCAAAAACCGTCGAAATAAAGACTTTTGAGATAACACGCATCGCTCTGCCCGACATCGATTTTCGGGTAGTGTGCTCTAAAGGCACCTACATCCGCAGCCTCGCCCGCGACCTGGGCACCGCCCTGGGCTCGGGCGCACACCTCACGCGCCTAGTGCGCACCCGCATCGGCGAGCACCGCCTGGCCGATGCCTGGACCGTCGCCGAGGTGCAGGCCCTGCGCCCGCCCCGCCCCGAGCGACCCACCCCGCCCACGGTAAATCCCGACGCCAACGCGGCCCCGCGACCCACCGGCGAGCGCCCCCGCCGCGAGCGCATCAAGGTGCCCCGCGCCGGCCTCGACTACTACGCCGCCCAGCAGGCCGAACAGGCCGCCCCCACCCCACCCACCGAGCCAGCCTAAGACCGCCAGCCCGCCGCCGCAGGCTGGCGGGCGTATCCGCGCAATCCGTTAAATCCGTTAAATCTGCGGTTTATGGTAGTTATCACTGACCCCGCCGACTTCCCGGCCTTGACCAATGCCGTCGTAACGAGCGGCACCTTCGACGGCGTGCACCGGGGGCATCAGCGCATCCTGGCCCGCCTGCGGCAGGTAGCCGACGCGGTGGGCGGACCGGCCGTGGTTATCACGTACTGGCCCCACCCGCGCCTGGTGCTGGGGCCGCCGCCCTCCCACCCTGAGTTGCTAGAGCTTCAGCTCCTTAATACCTTAGAGGAAAGAATCACCCGGCTGGCCGAGTTCGGGGTAGACTACCTGCTGGTAATGCCCTTCACCCGCGAGTTTGCCAGCTGGAGCTCGGAGCAATACGTGCAGGAGCTGCTATTGAAAACGGTAGGCACCAAGCACTTGGTAATTGGCTACGACCACCGCTTCGGCAAGAACCGGGAAGGAGGCTTCGATTATCTCACCCAGCACGCGGCACGCTACGGCTTTACGCTGGAGGAAATTCCGCGCCAGGACGTGGACGCAGTGGGCGTGAGCAGCACCCGCATTCGCCGGGCGCTGCGCGGGGGCGACGTGGCTACCGCCACC
>CAJYVK010000293.1 GCA_913778455.1 uncultured Hymenobacter sp.
AAAAAGCCTCGCTGCACAAGCGAGGCTTTTTTGATGCCCAAGCTCATTCATCGGCACACAAAGCGAACCAACCGGCCAACCCGGTGCCTCCGTCGAGTAGCCTGAAAAACCGGCACTGTACTTGCGTAGAAGTCAAGCATAATTCACCGCTTGTTTCTGTTTTTACCATGAAGCCCCGCCTTCGTTTTCTTGCTTTCGCGCTCGGCCTTGGCCTAGCGCTGGCCGCCCCCACTGCCGCCCAGGCGCAGGTGAGCGTGGGCGTCAATATCGGCCCGCCTGCCTGGGGGCCGCCCGTGCCGCAGGGCACGCAGTACTACTACATTCCAGAAATCGACGGCTACTACGATATCTATAATGGGGTGTACATCGTGTTTGATGGCTACCAGTGGGTACCCATGCCTTACCTTGACGGCTACGACCCTTATTATTTTCACCCACTGCCAGTAAGCTACGTAGGCCCGCAGCCCTGGCTGTACATCAGCACCTACCGCCAGCGCTACCCCCAGTACGTAACTGTCTATCACCGTGGGGGCTGGGGCGGCGGGGGCCGCTACTACGGCCACGATTACGGCGCGGGCCGCGTGTACGGCTACGATCACGGCTATAACCGAGGCAACTACGGCTACAACGGTCGCCCCGGCTGGGATGGTGGACGCCCCGGCGGTCCCGGCCGCTACGATAACCCTCCCCGGCCCGATCGCGGCGGACCAGGCCGGGGCGGCTGGGGTGGTGGGCAGCCACCCCAGCCCGGTCCTGGCCCCGGCCCCGGAGCTCCAACACCAGGCGGCCCGGGCTCGGGGCCGACGCCGGGTGGCCCGGGGGGCTGGGGCGGTGGGCACCCTAGCCAGCCCGGTACCCCGGGTGGCCCCGGGCGCGGAGGGTTCGGCGGCGGGCAACCCAGCCAGCCCGGGCCGGGCGGCGCCGGTCCCGGGGGCTTTGGCAACGGCGGCCAGCCAGGAGGCGGGCGGGGCCGCCGCTAGCATCCGGCATTACCACGCACGAAAAAGGCTGCCCGGTTTCGGGCAGCCTTTTTCGTGCAATTACTTTCCGGCGGGCTGCGCTAGTTGGTTCCACTCTACCCCAGCACGCACGGCGGCGGGAGTGGGCAGTTGACCTTGCCCTAGCAGCTCGGTGATATAAATCATCTCGGCGTCGTGGTTCATACCCGCAGCGGCTATGATGCGGGTATCGAGCACGTAGAAGGCGAGAAAGTCTTGCTTAGCCACTTCGCCCTGGTAGATAATCTCATCCCAGCGCTCAGCGTGCCCAGCGTAGCGCAGGCTCTTACCATACTGCTGCGTCCAGAAAAAGGGCGCGCCAGTGAATTTCTCCCGCTGGCCCAGCATGTTGCGGGCGGCAGCTTGGCCGTGCTGCTGCGCCACGCGCCAGTGCTCGATGCGCGTGGGCTGGCCAGTGGCCGCGAGCGGGAAGCGGGCAATATCACCGGCTGCGTATACGTTTTCGGCCGCCTGCAAAAACTCGTCTACGGCTAGCCCACCATCTTTTTCCAGGGGAAAGGTCGTCTGCAAAAACTCGGTGGCCGGGCGCACGCCCACGCCCAGCACCACGGCCTGGGCGGGCAGGATTTGGCCCGTTTTAAGTTGCACGCCGGTCACGTGGCCGCCTTCCCCTACCAGGGCCGTTACCTCGGCTTCGGTTTCGAACTTCACACCCTTCTCTTCGTGTAGCTGTTGGAACATAGCCCCGATTTCCGGCCCCAATACCCGCGCGAAGGGCACTTTTTCCTGGGCGATAACCGTCACCTGCCGGCCCTCGGCCGCGAGGCTGCTGGCGGCCTCCATCCCAATAAAGCTGCTCCCAATAACGACCACCTCCCGGGCATCTTTGGTCGCGCCGAGCAGCGCGTCGGCGTCGGCCTGGGTGCGCAGGGGCAGCACGCCGGGCAGGTCGTGGCCGGGCAGCTTGGGCAGTAGGTTGGGCGTACCGCCGGGGGCCAGCAGCAGTTGGTCGTAACGCAGCGGCGGCTGGCCTTCGAGCTGAATTTCCTGCTTGGCAGTATCGACGCCCGTCACGCGGGTACCCGTCAGCAGCTCAATCTTTTGCTGGGCGTAAAATTCGCGCTCGCGCAGGGGCAGCGCGTCGGGCTTGGCCTTGCCAGCCAGGTACGCCTTGCTGAGCTTGGTGCGGTCGTAAGGAATCTTGTCTTCGGCCGACACCAGCACCACGCGCCCCGCGAAGCCCTCGCGCCGCAGAGTCTGGGCCGCAAACTCGCCGGCAGCCCCGCCACCCACGATAACGAAGGTACACGTGTCGGCGGGCGGGGCGACGGGTGGCGGGGGTGTGCCGCCAACCTCCGCCGTGGGCGTGGCCTCGGGCTTGTCGGTGCTGGCGGGTGGGTTCTCAGGCACTTGCACCAGGATGCGCCCGCCAGCCTCGCGCACGGCGTAGGCGGGCAGATCGTCGAGGGCGGGCGGCTCGCAGAGATGGCCATTCTCGACCTTGAAGCAGGCGTGGTGCCAGGGGCAGACGAGCTTACCGGCGACCACCTTGCCTTTTTCGAGCGGCGCACCGTAGTGCGGGCAGTTGGGGGCAAAGGCGTGTACTTGGCCCTGCTGCCGGGTTAGCAGCACCTCGGGGCCATCGTTGGGAGTCGGGAAGGTCTTGAGCGCACCTTCGGGTAGGCTGGCGGCGTCGGTGAGGTCGATTTCGGGAAGCATCGGTACGGCGGAGGTTATACCGTCAGCAACGTAATGCTGAGGCCAAGGGTTAGCGCCAACGCGAACCCCGGCGCACGGTGGCCTTGTTAGCTACCAAACTCGTATCTTGTTAGCATGAACCCCGTTGCCGATATTCCCAATGTAGGCGTATTCGCTCCAGCGCTGGAAGAATTAATGCCCCAATTGCTCAAGCTCAGCCCTGACGCTAGGTTAGAAGTTATTGCGCGCCTCTCGCAGTCTCTAAAAAGCGCTCCACCGCCTGTTCCAGCTCCGCTACCGTCATTTGTCGGTGCTTGGGCTAACGATCCAGAAGCAGATAAGATGGAAGCTGCCATTCAGGCAAGCCGACACTTTGCTACTAAACCTGCATTAGAAGGATGGTAATACCGCGCTATCTGCTTGATACTAACGTGTGCATTCACCTGCTGCGCAATAACTCACCGACCGTTACCGCTCGCTTTGCTGAAATAGGTGCGGCCGCTTGCGGTATTTCCGAGATAACGTTGGCCGAGCTGCGAGTGGGTGCAGAAGTAAGTCAGCGCACAGCTTACCAACATCAACTGATTGATCAGTTGGCGGCGGAATTATCTCTATTTCGCATTTTCACGGCTATCCCGCTTTTTGCTCAAGAACGCGCCCGCCTGCAACGGGCAGGGCAACTCGTAGATAGCTTCGACCTACTTATTGGCACCACGGCTATTCAACAAGGCTTGATACTCGTAACCAACAATACCAAAGACTTCGCGCGCCTTCAGGGTATCGTTCTTGAGGACTGGGCGAAGCCCCTAGCGACTTAAAGCGAACAGCCAGCGCTTCCTAACTCTGAGCAGGGAAACGCTGGCTGTTTTGGGTAAAATAGCACGAGTACTAAAACTCCGCGTTCTTCGGAAAGCGCGGGAAGGGAATCACGTCGCGGATGTTGGTCATGCCCGTCACGAACAGCACCAGGCGCTCGAAGCCCAGGCCGAAGCCGGCGTGCGGGGCGGTGCCGAAGCGACGGGTGTCGAGGTACCACCAGAGCTCGTCGGCGGGCACGTGCATCTCGGCCATGCGGGTTTCGAGCTTGGTCAGGTCTTCCTCGCGCTGCGAGCCGCCGATGATTTCGCCGATGCCGGGGAAGAGCACGTCCATCGCCCGCACGGTGCGGCCGTCGTCGTCCAGCTTCATGTAGAAGGCCTTGATTTCCTTGGGGTAGTTGGTCAGGATAACCGGCTTCTTGAAGTGCTTCTCCACCAAGTAGCGCTCGTGCTCGCTTTGCAAGTCGGTGCCCCAGTCCACGGGAAACTCGAATTTCTTCTTGGCCGACTTCAGAATCTCCACCGCCTCGGTGTAGGTGAGACGCTGGAAGGCATTGTCGGTTACGAACTTGAGACGCTCCAGCAGCTCCTTGTCGTAGGTATCGTTGAGGAATTGCAGGTCGGCGGCGCAGTGCGCCAGGGCATACTTCACCAGACTCTGGAGGAAATCCTCGGCCAGGTCCATGTTATCGACCAAGTCGTTGAAAGCCACCTCGGGCTCTATCATCCAGAACTCGGCCAGGTGGCGAGCGGTGTTCGAGTTTTCGGCCCGGAAGGTGGGGCCGAAGGTGTACACGCTGCCCAGCGCCATCGCCGCCAATTCGCCTTCGAGCTGGCCCGACACGGTGAGGTTGGTTTGCTTGCCGAAGAAATCCTGGCCGAAGTCTACCGAGCCGTCCTCGGTGCGGGGCGGGTGCTCGGGGGGCAGCGTGGTCACGCGGAACATCTGGCCCGCGCCCTCGGCGTCGGAGCCGGTGATGATGGGCGTGTGGACGTAGTAGAAGCCGTGCTTGTTGAAGTAGTCGTGGATGGCAAAAGCCAGCGCGTGCCGGATGCGCAGCACCGCCCCGAAGGTGTTGGTGCGGGGGCGCAGGTGAGCGATTTTACGTAGCTCTTCCAACGAAATACCTTTTTGGTCGGCACCCCGACGTTGGATTGGATAGGTTTCCGGGTCAGTGGTGCCGAGCACTTCTATCTCCGTGGCTTGCACCTCGACCGCTTGGCCCTTGCCCTGGCTGGCTACCAGTTGGCCGCGCACCGCGATGCACGAGCCGGTGGTAACTTCCTTCAGGCTTTCCTCGGGGAATTTCTCCGCGTCGGCTACTACTTGCAGCGTAGCCAGGCCCGAGCCGTCGTTGAGCGCAATGAACTGCACGTACCGGTTGCCCCGGCGGGTGCGTACCCAGCCTTTGACGAGAACTTCGCGATTAAGGTCGGTACTTTGCAGCAGGTCTTGGATGCGGGTGCGGCGGAGCTGGTCGGCAGGCATAGGCAATGGGCAAAAGCAGTTGAATGCGTAAAGGTAAAGCCCTTACCGGGCTAGCCCCGACTAACCCCAGCCGGAAATTGCCAGTATCAGGCTACGTCCGCCGCCGCGCTGGCTGCGTATTGTTTTCCTGGCTGGCCGCCCGACCTCGCGCTTTATCTCGTCCTTTCCTATGCAACGCCTTGATTTAAAACAGCTTCTTTCGCAGCGCCTCTCCCCCCAGCAGATTCAGTTTATCAAGCTGCTGCAAATCCCGACGGCCGAACTGGAAACGCGCATCAAGGAGGAGATGGAGGTAAACCCGGCCCTGGAAGAAGGCGACAGCGACGAGGCCGACGACCGCGACGACAGCGCCGACGATACCCCCGACGCAGAGGACCCCAACGACTCGCTCGACAGCGACGACAGCACGCTGGACGAAGATTTTAGCGGCTCTGCCGAGGTCAGCGACGACAGCGCCGGCCCCGATGACTACGCCGACGAGCGTCCCGAGCCCACCGAGCCCGAGGCCCTGGGTATCGACAACGACAACCACGAAATCGACATCAGCGAGTACGTCAACGACGACGAGATAGCGGGCTATAAGATGCAGGGTGATGGCCCCGGCGACGAGGAGGAGCGCGACATGCCGCTGGCCGATACCAGCGGCTCACTGCAAGACTCGCTCCTCGACCAGCTGCACTTTGCCCAGCTCGACGAGCGGCAGCAGGCCGTCGGCGAGCAGCTCATCGGCTCGATTGATGGCGACGGCTACATTCGGCGCGACCTGGCGGCCATTGCCAACGACTTGGCGTTCAGCCAAAACATCGAGGTGAGCGAGGCGGAGATTGAGCAGGTGCTGCACGTCATTCAGCAGTTCGACCCGCCGGGTATCGCCGCCCGCGACCTGCCCGAGTGCCTGCTGCTGCAACTCGAGCGCCGCCCCCAGGACGAGGCCACCCAGAATGCCGAGCGCATTCTGACCGAGACGTTCGAGGAATTCACCAAGAAGCACTACCAGCGTATTCAGCAGAAGCTCGACCTGGAAGACGACGAGCTGAAGGAGGCGGTGGCCGTCATTCTGAAACTGAATCCCAAGCCCGGGGGCAGCGGCCCAGTGAGCGGCGGCAAGGGCAGCGCCGGCGGGGCGCAGTACCTCATGCCCGACTTCATCCTCACCAACGACAACGGCGAGCTGAACTTGACCCTGAACGCCCGCAACGCCCCCGAGCTGCGCGTGAGCCGCGACTACCGCGAGATGCTCCAGACCTACGACAAGGCCGCCAAGAAAGACCAGAAAATGAAGGAGGCCGTGAGCTTCGTGAAGCAGAAGCTTGACTCGGCCAAGTGGTTTATCGATGCCATCCGGCAGCGGCAGAATACGCTGCTGCGCACCATGTCGGCCATTGTGGAGCGCCAGCGGGAATTCTTCCTCACGGGCGACGACTCGAAGCTGCGGCCCATGATTCTCAAGGACATCGCCCAGGCCATCGGCATGGACATCAGCACGGTGAGCCGGGTGGCCAACTCCAAGAGTATCCAGACCGAGCACGGCATTTACCCGCTCAAGTTCTTCTTCTCCGAGGGGATTGCCACCGACTCCGGCGAGGATGCCAGCAGCCGTGAGGTGAAGAGCATCCTGCGCGACCTCATCGGCAACGAGAAAAAGGACCATCCGCTGAGCGACGACAAGCTGGAAAAGATGCTCAATGCCCGCGGCTACAACATTGCCCGCCGCACGGTGGCCAAGTACCGCGAGCAGCTCAACATCCCGGTGGCCCGGCTGCGCAAGGAGCTGTAAAATTTTCCTGCGCGCAACCCACAACCAAACTGCTGACCAGCGCGTTATATTTGCGCTACGAAAAAGAGGCCGGGCCTCCCGGCCCGACCTCTCCGCCGACTACTCAAGCCAATGAGTGAGCAACAACTGGCCAATGGCCTTCGCTGCTCCGCCCACCAGGCCCAGCAAGATGGTCTTGCCGAGCACTTTGAGTAGCCGTAGCGTACGTTCCCTTTGCATGGTTAGGAGAGGGTGTTAGCGCACCCACTTCTTGAACCCTCGGTTGTCCTACCAACCGGGGGTTCGCCGTTTATAGGCGACCGTGTTGGCTGGGTGTATACCGTACGTTGGGCCAAAGATAGACCAGCTAGCATCTTAAAAACCAGCTAGTAGCGCATAAGTCATTCGCAATTTTCGCCTGACTGCCTTCGCTTAGCGTGCTACCAGCAGCAGCACCTCGTAGTAGGGCCGGCCCAGCACCCGCGCCCGTAGCCAGGCGAAAAAGCTGATAATCTGCAAGTCTTCCTTTTCCTGATTTAAGAAAGCCGGCATGGTGGCTACCCGTTGGGCAAAGGCCGGTGTGGTAGCCACGGCTGGGTCGGCGATGATTTCACCCACCAGCTCCAGGTAGCGTACTACGGCGTGGTAGGGGCCGCCCAGCGGCACGGCGGGCACCTCGGCCGTGGCCGCAGTGGCCGGAAACTGCTCGTACAGCCGCCGCTCGATGGACCGCAGACGCACCAGGGCCACGTCGGTATTGCCGAGCTCCAGCTGAATGAGCAATTCGCCGATGTTGTGGTTGAGCAGCCATTCCAGCCCCATGTGCTGCTCCAGCCAGTGGTCGGAGCGGTCGAGGCTGATGAGCGTCTGGCTGGCCTTGGTAAAATTTCCTTCGGCAAAATAGTGGAAGGAAAGCTGCAAGCGGGCCGTGAGCTGCTCGATGGGCAGCAGGGGCGGCTGGACCTGCAAGGCATTTTCCAACAGTCTGATGCTATCGCGGTTGCGGTTGAGGAAGGCGTAATTGGCGGCCAGCAGGAACGTGAGCCGCGGCCCGGCTTCGGCGTGCTGCCGGCCCGAACTAGCCGCCAGCACGGCCTGGGCTTGCTCCAGATAAGCCACCGACTCGGTAAAGCGCCGGGCGCGGTATAGCGCGTGGGCCAGCATGTAGAGCAGCCGCACCTGGTAGCCCCGGTGGGCGGGCGCAAAGCCGTGGCGGCGCTCCATGAGCCGGTAGCAGCGCTCCAGAAAGGGCGCGAACGTGACAAAGTCGCCGCGCACCAGCATGGCGCTGCGGGCAATGCTGAGCAGCCGCGTGAGCAGCGAAGGCGAGCGGGCAAACGCCTCCTGCAAATCGTACTCCACTAGCACGTTGCGCACCAGCTCATCAACTGGTACGGCACCCCGGCCGTGTAGGCGGGCCTGGCGCAGACGCTCGCGCAGCAGCGCGTCGGCAATGCCGGCCCGCTCCTCCTCGTCGGCAGCTTTCTTGTTGCGGTGGCGGCGCTCGATAATGGCGGCCAGCGGCTCGGCGTAGGGCGAGCCCGCGTACTGAATCTGCACGTTGTAGACGGCGTTCAGGGGCTCGTACTGCTCGTTGTCGAGGGCCAACTTTTCGGCCTTGCGCAGCATGGCCCAGGCCAGGCGCGGCACCCCGGCGTCGAAGAGGTACTGGGCCAGGCTGAGTTGTCCGCGCACGGGCGTGGCGGCCGTCGCATCCTGCTGGCGCCGGCGTAGCAGCAGGAAATCGGTCAGCTGCCGCAGCAGGCGCCTGCGCAGGGCGTAGTACGCCACGGGGTTGGGCTCGTCGGGGTAGAGCTTGGTGATGAGCTCTTCCGTCTTGTACTCTTTGGGACGCAGTAGCAAGTCCAGCAGGCGCAGATCCTGTCGGCCGGCGGCGCGGCGGCGCTGCCACTGAATAAACTGGGCCAGGTCGCGGCGATCGTCGGGCGATAAGGTTTGGAGCGTCAGGCGCAGGTCGTCCATTGAGCAAATAGTGTAGGGCAGGCCAGCCGGAAGCGAAGTTGTGACTAAGCCGGCCACAAATGAAAGTTTACGCCGGCTCAACCTCCAGCTTATCCTTACCGTACAAGCCAATAGAATCCACCCTTTCACGCTTTTCACTCATGGACGTTAACAACAATAACATCAGTGACCAAACCGAGCTGCGCGCTCGCGGCAACTGGAACGAAATCAAAGGGGCTGCCAAGCAGAAGTGGGGCCAGCTCACCGACGACGATATGACCTACGACGAAGGCAAGCAGGATGAGTGGTTTGGCCGCTTGCAAGAGAAAACTGGTCACGCCATCGACGAGATCAAAGACTGGTTCTCCCAGACTTTCAGCGGCACGTCGGATGATCCGAACCGCCCTTCGAACCGCAACAACTACTAGTAATTCTAGTACCCGTAAAGCCCCTCGCCTACCCCGGCGAGGGGCTTTACGGGTACTAGAATTACTAGTAGTTGTTGCGGTTCGAAGGGCGGTTCGGA
>CAJYVK010000294.1 GCA_913778455.1 uncultured Hymenobacter sp.
CAGCACGAGTTACGCTGCGCTAAACTCGCGCTAGTACCACGCTGCTAGTAGTCAGTAGCACACAACGCAGGAAAACCAGCATGAAGCCCCCCGCTACCCCTACCACCTACTACCCCGCCCTCACCGGGCTACGGGCGGTGGCGGCGTTTGCGGTATTTGCCTTCCACCACCGGCACTTGCCGGGGCTGGATAGCTCGGCGCTGGGCAATGCCCTGCGGGCGGGGCTGAGCGAGCTGCACATTGGGGTATCCATTTTCTTCACGCTGAGCGGGTTTCTCCTTACCAAGCGCTACGCCGGGCGGCGCTTCGACGGGGCGGAGTGGCGGCGCTACCTGCTGCACCGGGCGGCCCGCATCTGGCCGGTATACCTGCTGCTGGTGCTGGTTACGTTTGCCGCGAGCTACCCCGTCGAGGGCCGGGCGCACCCGGGCCGCTGGCTGGGCGAGCTGGTAGCCAGCCTTACGCTACTCAAGGGGTTGGCGGAAAAATACTACCTCACCGGCATCGCGCAGGCGTGGTCGCTCACGGTTGAGGAAGGCTTCTATTTGCTGGCCCCGCTGGTGTTCTGGCTGGGGTGGCGATACCGCCCGGAGCGGGCGTGGCCGCTGCTGGCGGCGGGCGCGGCGCTGCTGGGGCTAGCTTGTTACGCGGCCGTACCGGCGCTGGGCTCGCCGCTGTTCATGCTCAAGGCTACCATCTTCGGACGCTTGACCGAATTTTTACTGGGAGCGGCGTTTGCCTGGTACGGCTCGCGGCTGCGCGGGGACTGGGCCACGGTGGGCGGCGCGCTGGGCATGCTGCTAATTCTACTGCTACTCATTGCTGTTCACTATTTTACTCACCGCGTCAGCCTGGATTCCTACCCAGGCGTACTGCTCAATAACTGGCTGCTACCACTGGCCACCGGCTGGTTGCTGCACGGCCTGGCTACTGAGCCCAGCTGGTTGGCCCAACTGCTGGGCTCGCCGCTGGGCCAGCGCCTGGGCCGGGCGTCGTACTGCTTCTACTTGCTGCACCTGGGTGTACTGCCCGATACCCTAACGCCGTGGCTGAAGGGCTGGCTGTCAGCGGGCCCGGCGGTAGTTGTTAGCCTGGTCGTACTGGTGCTAGCCGCGCTGGCCCTGCACCACTACGTCGAGCAGCCTGCCCACCGCTGGCTGCTGGCCCGGCTGGCCCCGCCTCGGCTGGCCCTCCCTCCCACTACCCCCTAGTATTTTGGCCAATAGTTACTTTCAATTTCAGCAATTCCGCATCGAGCAAGGCGACTGCGCCCAGAAGGTGAGTACCGATGCCTGCCTGCTCGGCGCGGCGGCCGACCTCGCGGGGGCCAGCCGCGTGCTCGACCTAGGTACCGGCACCGGGCTACTGGCCCTCATGGTGGCCCAACGCGCCCCGGCGGCAGCGATTGAGGCGATAGAAATTGACCCGGCCGCCGCCGCCCAGGCGGCTCGCAACGTGGCCGCCAGCCCCTGGGCCAGCCGAGTTGTCGTGCGTCCGCTGAGCCTGGCGGCCTACGCGGCTACCCGGCCGGCCCCATTCAGCCACATCGTCTGCAATCCGCCGTTTTTCCGGCGCAGCCTGGCCCCGCCCGACGCGGCCCGGGCCACGGCGCGGCACGAGGGTACGGGCTCGCTCACCTTCGACGACATTGTGGCGTTTGCGGCGGAGTACCTGACGACGACCGGCACGCTCACGGTGCTGCTGCCGCCGCCCGAGATGGCGCAGTTTGCGCAGGCCGCCGCGGCCGCCGGGCTACCCGCCCAGGCCCGCCTGACGGTACGGCACCGCCCGGGCGGACGCGCTACGCGCGCCATCTGGCAGTTTGGACGAGCAGCCCCGGCTCGGCCCGTAGCGCGAGAGTTATTTATCAAAAGCCCCGATGACCTCAGCTATTCACCTGATTTTAAAGAGCTATTACAGGATTTTTACCTGGAGTTCGCACCGGTTGGCTAGGAGGTAAATAGCGATGTCAGCTGCCCCAGCTTTTCGCCGTGCAGGGCGGCCAGCAGGTCGGCTTCGAGCGTGCCGAAGGCGGCGGCCTCGTAGTGCCGCTGCACCCGGCCACCCACCAGCACGGTGGCCTCGTCGGCCACCTCGGTGAGAGTGCCCAGCAGGTGCGAGGTGAGCAGGATACCGGTGCCGCGCTGACGCAGGCGCTTGAGCATTTCCTTGAGCAGTAGATTGGCTTCGAGGTCGAGGCCATTGAAGGGCTCGTCGAGGATGAGGTAGGCAAAATCCTGCACGAGCAAGGCCAGCAGGGCCAGCTTTTTCTTCATGCCGGCCGAGTATTCAGTGGCAAACTGGTCGAGGGGCAGTTCCAGCAGCTCGTTCCAGGGGCGCAGGTCGGGCACGGGGCGGCCGCGCGCTTGCAGGCAGAATGCTACGTATTCGCGGCCCGTCAGACGCGGATAGAAGTAGGGCTCGTAGGGTAGCAGGCCGGTAATCTCGCGCACGAGGCCCGGGCCTTCGGTGGCCCTTACGGTACCCGTGAAGCCATTTTCCAGGCCGTACAGGCAGTTGATGAGGGTGGTTTTACCGGCGCCGTTGGCTCCGATCAGGCCGTGAATGCTCCCCGGCCGCACTGCCAGGCTTACGCCGCGCAGCACCTCGTGGCGGCCGTAGGCTTTGTGCAGGTCACTAACTTCAAGCATTGCTTTTATTTTTTAAATCGTGGCCAGCACCGCCCGCAGCCGGCGCTGGCTTTGCCAGATCAACCCGCCGGTAGCCGCTAGCATGAGTGGGGGGTAAGCCGGGTGCCACACCCCGAGCAGCCCGACTCCCAGCAACAGGGCCTGGGTGCTGCGAATGTGGCTGGCAGTAGGATAAAAGGCGTATTTACAGAGAATAACCAGGCCCAGCAGCCCCAGCCAGAACAACGCCACGGCCACCGCGCCCGCCACGCCGGCCTGGCCCAGCCCCAGCGCAACCCAGAGCGGCAGCGCCGTAAGCGCCGCGTAGCCCAGCCCCAGCGCCAGCCGCCGCCGCAAAAACTGCCCCGGCGTGCGGGCGGCTACCGCCACGGCTAGCATGGTCACCGGCTCGGGCTCGCCGTAGCCGGCCACGAGCACCAGCAGCCAAACCAGCAGCGCGGCCACTGGCACCATCGGCAGCGCCCGCTGCCAGACTGCCAGTCCCACGAGCACCGGCCAGATAACTAAGCCCTTACTAGCCCGCATTCCCCCTACCCACTCGAAGGCTTCGCTCCAAAACGGGCTGCGCCAACGATGCCGGGTAGCTACCCCGGTGCGGGCGGGCGGCGCCCAAGCAGCCAGGGCGGCTAGCGCCAGCGTGAGCCCGGCAGCCCCCGGTACCCGTAGCCCCAGCAGACCCAGGGCCGGCGGCAGCCCCAGCAGTGCGTACTCGGCGGCCAGCCAGGGGCGGTAGTCGGGCGCGAGGCTCGCCAGAAACAACGCGTCATTCCGCTGCCGGTGGGCCGCCAGCACCGACCAACCCAC
>CAJYVK010000295.1 GCA_913778455.1 uncultured Hymenobacter sp.
CTGCGCAACGCCCTGCGCGAGGATGGCCTCATCGGCAAAAATGACCGCAACTTCTCGTTCGACCTTGATGACCAGGGTGGCCGCGTCAACGGCCAGGCTCTCACGCCGGCCCAGGTAGCGCGCTACCGCCAGCTGCTTGGCCAGCCCGCCCAGCCGGTGCGCGGCAAGTCGTCGAGCTTTCACATCAACGTGAACGAAAACACCTCGACCAACTAGCGGCGAGCTGCGCCTCGCCCCAGTCGGCGGGCCGGTGCCTGGAAAGCCAGTGCACCGGCCCGCTTTTTTGTGCCCGGCGCGACCGGTCGTCGGCTTTTTAAAATAATTTTTCACCCCGCTGTAACGAATGGCTACCTCGCCGGTACTCCCTACAAAACCTACCGCTTCCGACCTTTTTACCGCCGCCTGCATGCCTGCCACTGCTACCACTTTCAGCGATGAAGCCCTGATGGCCCAGGTGCAGGCCGGCGACCTCGATCAGCTAACCGGGCTGTTTGAGCGGTACCACGGGCCGCTTTTCGGCTTCCTGGCGCGCCTGGCCAACGGCGACCGCGACCTGGCCCAGGACCTGACGCAGAACGTATTTATGCGGGTGCTGCGCTACCGCGCCAGCTACCAGCCCGGCCAGGCTTTCCGGGCCTGGGTATACCAGATGGCCCGCCACGTGTGGGCCGACCACTACCAGCGCCAGCGCCCCAGCGCCGACCTGGAAGAGGTTGAAAAAACCGCCGCCCACGGCCGCCAGGCCCAGGCCCAGCGGGCGGCCACCGACCAGCACCAGGCCCTGCACGAAGCGCTGGCGCTGCTGCCCGCCGCCCAGCGCGAAGTGTTGCTGCTGCACCGCTTCCAGGGGTTCGACTACGCCGAAATCGGCGAGCAGCTCGGCTGCACTGCCGGCGCGGCCCGCGTAAAAGCCCACCGGGCGCTGGACGCGCTCCGCAAGATCTACCTCAGCTGAGTTTCTGCTATTAAGTAAAAAGTAAACGACCACTACTCATTACCCATTACCTACTACCCATTACGTAAGATGTCCGCTGCTATTAATTCTTCTCACGCTAATGCAGCCTGCGCTGAGCTGCGGCTCTGGCTGCCCGACCTGGCCGACGGCCAGCCACTGCCGCCCGAAGCAGTTCACCTGGCCGCCCACTTGCCTACCTGCCCCGCCTGCCAGGCCGAGCTGGCCGAGCTGCGCCAGCTGTTCAACGACCTCGACGCCCTGCCGCCCGAACTGCCCCCGCTCACCATGCGCGACGACTTCCAGGCTATGCTGGAGGCCGAAAAGGCGAAGCTGGCCGCAGCTTCGCCCGCCGGGCTGACGGCCACGCGCGGCGGCCAGCCGCTGGCCAGCGCCCCCGCGCCGGTGGCGGCAACCGCCGCTCGCCCGGCAGCCACGGCCGACCATCGGCAGTGGCTGCGCATCGCGGCCAGCGTGGCCCTGGTGGCGGTGGGCACCGTGCTGGGCTTGCTGCTGCGCGGCAGCCAGCCGGCCAATCAAGTAGCTCAAAATGACCAATCCCAGCAGCCCACGCTATCGGCCCGGCTGGCGGCAGCCCGGCAGCAGCCGGCAACGGCCAGCCAGCGCTTGCAGTTGGTGAGCCAGGCCCCGGCCGCCATCGTGGAACCCAACGACCCGGCCGTACTCACCCTCATTCACACCCTCGACACCGATCCCAACCCCAACGTGCGGCTGGCGGCCTGCGAGGCGCTGTACCGGCTGCGGGCCGACCCCCGCGTAGGCCCGGCCCTGGTCGAAGCCCTGCCCCTGCAAACCGACCCCAACGTGCAAATCACCCTCATCGAAACCCTGGTGACGCTGCGCGAAAAGCGAGCCGTGCCGGGCCTCGAACAGCTCGCTAAAAAGCCCGACGCCCTGCCCGCCGTGCGCCTGCAAGCCGAAAGCGGCCTGGGTCAGTTGATTTAGTGAATTGGTGAATTGGTGACCTGGTGAAATTGCTGGATGTCTAAATTATTAGTTACAAACAGTAAGGAAGCGTGATTTAATAAATTGAATGCGCAGCTTACCTAATACGGATGTCAATCCTGCTTATTCATAACTCATAGTTTATAATTCATAACTCATAACTGAAAAAACCATGCGGCGTGGCACGTCGCCTCTGGCAAAGCCCACCGCGAAGGCTATCGGCAGCGGGTGGGGGAGCGTGGTGCCACCGCGCTCTGGAAGCTGCCCCTCATTTCTTTCGCTTAACGACCATGAAAAAATTTGCCCTGCTCCCCGTACTGGCCCTTGGGCTGGCCCTGCCCGCTACGTTGCGTGCCCAGGATTTTAAAATGAAGTTCAACAGCTCGGCCAACCGCAAGGTGGTGCTTGACATGCGCGGTAGCGACGTGACGGTGGAGGGCTACGACGGCGACGAAGTGCTGATTCGCGGCACCGGACACTTCGAAGCACCACCTTCCTCGGCCAACGGCCTGCGCCCGGTGTACAGCGGGGGCGCCGACAATACCCGCCTAGGCCTGGCCGTGACTACTACCGGCGACAATACCATCCGCATTGCCAAGGCGGGGCGCAGCGAAGGGCACTACACGGTACGCCTACCCCGCCAGACCGACGTATCGTTTGCGCAAGGTGGCTGGGGTGGTGCTGACGACCTGACGATGCGCGACCTGGCCGGGCGCATTGAAGTCAGCCTGCAATCGGGCGATTTGCGCCTGCTCAACGTGAGTGGCCCCATCGTGGCCAATAGCATCAGCGGCGACATTAAGGTGCAGTTCAGCGCCACGCCCACCCAGCCCAGCGCCATCTCGGCGGTAAGCGGCGACGTGGACGTGACCCTGCCAGCCAGCTCCAAAGTCAGCCTGTCGATGCGCTCGATTTCGGGGGAGATTTACACCGACTTCGACCTCAGCCTGAACGGGGGCAACGGCCTGCGCCACGTGGGCGGCCAGACAGTGGACGGCCGCGCCAACGGGGGCGGTAGTAACATGTCACTCAAGACGATCAGCGGCGACATCTTCGTGCGCCGAGCCAAGTAGCGCCCCGCCGGGCGCCTAGGTAAGCAACTCAAGCCAAGCTGGGAAAAGCAGACCGGACGAGCCGCCCCCAGCGGCTCCGACGGCCCCCGGCTGTGCCTTATCTCCCGCATTTTTTCTTCTTCCCCGCGTGCTTCACTCCTTACCCATGAACCGTTTTCTGCTTATTGCCCTGCTGCTAGTGAGCGGCTTGCGCCCGGCCCTGGCCCAGCGCCTCGTAACCCAGACCGCCACCCTCGCCGCCGGCCAGGGCGTGGCGCTCGAATTGAAATTTGCCCAGCACATCCGGGTGCGGCCGGGTGCCGGCCTGAGCGTGCAGGCCAAGGTGAACATCAACGACAACCAGCAAAACGACCTCTACAGCCTGGCGCTGGAGCGCACGGACGCCGAGCTGAGCGTGGTGGAGAAGCTCGATACGGAGAAGTTGCGCGACAGCCACTACACCGGCGATTGCGAGGGTGGCAGCCGCGGCAACTCCCACGGCGGCGTGCAGGGCGGCTACACCCGCTCCAGCAAGACGGGCGGGCTGCGGCCCACCGTGAGCTACCACCGGGGTGAGTATAGCTACTGCACCAGAATCGATTACGAGGTAACCGTGCCCGCCAATACGGCCCTGCGCATTACGACCATTACCGGCGACGTGGACCTGAGCGGCTTCAGCGGAGCCATCACGGCCAAAACCGTGAGCGGCGACCTGCTGCTGAGCGCCCTCACCGGCCCCGTCAACGTGCGCAGCGTGAGCGGCGACGTGAAGCTCAACACCGTGAGCGGCAGCACCGTGGAAGCAACGAGCGTGAGCGGCGACGTGGATGTAACCTGGCCCCCGGCCCAGGCCGCCGAGTTGAGCCTGAAGTCCATCACGGGTGAGGTGTACGCCGACCCAGCCGTGAGCTTCAGCAATCTCAAGCAGCGCAGCTACGTGGGCTACCAGCTGCACGGCAGCTACGGCACTGGCAGCGGCCCGCTCGTGAAGCTGGAATCGGTAAGCGGCGACGTGTTTTTTCGGAAGCAGCCGTAGGTAATATTTCGCGCAGTGTTTCGGGGTGTTAAAGCGCAGGGTCTCGCAGTGTTTTTCTCGGATAGAACACTGCGAGAC
>CAJYVK010000296.1 GCA_913778455.1 uncultured Hymenobacter sp.
AGTTATAGCGGTCGGGCGGGGTGCCAAACGGGAATTCGGTAAGCAGGCCGCCCTGCTCGCGCATTTTCTCGGCCGTCTTGCGGTGCGCGGCGGGATAAATTACGTCGAGCCCGGTGGCCATCACGCCCACCGTGGCCAGCCCTTCCTGCAAGGCGGCGCGGTGGGCCAGAATGTCGATGCCGTAGGCCAGCCCGCTCACAATCAATGGCTGATGCGGCAGTACGCCCCTGAGCAGGCGCTCGGTTTGCTCGCGGCCGTAGTCGGTGGCCTGGCGGGTACCCACGAGGGCCAGGGTTTTGGGGGCGTTGAGGTCGGCCGTACCTTGATAGTAAAGCAGCACCGGCGCGTCGGGCAGGAGCTTGAGGCGGGTGGGAAATTTCTTACTGGTGTAAAACAGGATGTCCACGCCCTCCCGTTCGGCCTGGCGCAGGCTGGCCGCGGCCCGCTCCAGGGCCTGGCCGCGGGCCGGGCCGGTCAGGATTTTGACGGTGGCCTCGCCCACGCCGGGAATGCGCCGCAGCTTGCCGGGCGGTAGCAGCAGCACGTTCTTGGCCGACGAGCCGTAACTCATCAGCTGGCGGGTGAGCTGCGGACCAATGCCGGGCAGCAGCGTCAGGGCCAGCTCGTAGTAGAGGTCGTCGGTGAGGGAGGTGGGCATTATGGAGTGAAGCTATTGGGAAGTCTTGTTGCACTAGGACAGCTGTCATGCTCAGCTAGCGTCCGCTTGCGAAGCATCTTCTCACGTTGAACGAGCCGCTCAAACCTGACAAGATGCTTCGCAAGCTCAGCATGACAGCCGTATTAATGAAATAAGACTAGCTAAATAGCTTACATATTCTATCCGAAGAGTAGGTAGCAGGGGTGCGAAGCCAGCCCGGCGCAGGGGCACTACTCGGGCTTCTGGGCCGCGTCAATCTCCTTTTTGAGGCTCACTAAAAAGCCGCGCACCTTTTCCAGCGACTGAATCACGTCGATCTTGTCCTTGAGCTGGCCGCCCTTCTGCTTGAGCATTTCGCGGGCCCCGGCGATGGTGTAGCCGCGCTCCTTCACCAAGTGGTAGATGGTGCGAAACGTATCGACGTCGGCCTGGGTGAAGAGGCGGTTGCCCTTCTTGCTTTTGCGCGGGGCCAACTCGTCGAACTCCGTTTCCCAGAAGCGGATAAGCGAAGTAGCCACGCCAAACTGCTCGGCCACTTCGCCGATGGTAAAATACTGCTTGGTAATGTCGCGCTCCTTGTAAGGCATAAGCAAGGTAAAATAAACGCTGGCGGGCCAGCCGGCCGCACGAAAGTAAGGCCGGCCGACCGGAGCGCCCGCCGGGGCGGAAAGTCAGCGGCGGCATGTCAACGTCCGCATGAAGTGACCCCGCCCGGCTCACCAGGTCAAACGGCCTTCATCACCGCGCTACAGCCACCTTTTGTAGCCCCTACTTGCGGGCTATTACCTGCCAGGTGCCGGGCTTCAGCTCCAGCTTGCCCTGGTGCGGGCGGCCGTTGAGCTGCACGGCGCGGTACCGGCCGGGCAGCTGCACCTGGGCCGTCGCGCCGGCGGGTACGGTCACGCGCAGCACGAAGCGACTGGCCTCGTTGCGGAAGTCGGTTGTGATGGTGCCCTTCACGCAGGCCAGGGTGGCCGAGGCCGAGGCCACGCTGCCGGGCTGCGGAGCCACCAGAAAGCGGCCGTAGCCCGGCGTGAGGGGCCGTACGCCGCACAACCGGCTCGACAAGATCGTAAGCCCGCCGCCGCTCCAGGCGTGGTTGACGGTGCCGCCGCCGAAGCCGTTTTTGCCGATGCCCCAGCCCTCGAACAGGGTAGTGAAATAGTCGTTATTCACCATCTCGGCGAAGCGTTGTTCGAGTCGGGCGTTGGCCTGGCGGGGGTAGTTCATGCGGTAGAGGGCCTCGTACACGTACTTCTCCATATACGGGCTGGCGTGCCGCTCCTGCTGCAAGACGTGCAGCAGGGCGGGGTACTTGGCGGTATCGGCCAGGCCGGCGTCGACGGCCAGGGCCTGCACCCGGTCGTCGGTAAGGCCGGCGTAGGCGGGGTCGCGGTAGCTCTTGCCGTTCCAGAAGGTCTGGTTGAAGGCCAGGGCCAGCGCCCGCATGGCCTGCTCGTGCCGGGCCGCATCGGCGGTCAGGCCCAGCTCCTTAGCCAGGAGATAGTTGCCTTTCAGGGCCAGGTAGTACCAGGCGTTGAAGAGCGGGAGCATATCCTTATTATCGCCCCAGTCGCCCCACAGCCAGCCGCCCTTGCGGATGGCCATCAGCCCATCGGGGCGCTTTTCCCAGAGCGCCAGGTAGCGCTGAATGTGCGGGTAGAGGTCGGCCGCGGTCTGGCGGTCGCCGGTGTGCAAATAATAGGTCCAGAGGCCGTAGTAGCCCACGGTAGCCAGAATCTGGTCGGGCAGCTCCTGGTCCCAGTTGCCCGCGGGCACCGGCGAGTACAGGCTATTGTCGGGCCGCTGCCAGGCTACCAGCTCGCGCAGCCACTTGCGGGCCAGCGCGTGCGACTGCGTATCGAGGGCGTAGAAAGACTCTTCCGATTCGAGCACGGCGTCGCCGGTCCACTGCGCCCGCTCCCGGTCGGGGCAGTCCATGTAGTTGTCGCGCATGGTCAGGTAGAGCGTGCGCTGGGCTTTCTGCCAGAGGCGGTTGAGAAACGGGTCGCTGGACGTGAAGCGGCCGGCAAACTCGCTGTGGTAGCCCGTCTCGCGGTATTTCAGCTCCAGCACCTGCACGCCGGCCGGCACCACGTAGTACACCCAGTGGCCGTTGAGCCAGCCCGGGCTTTCGTACTCCTGCTCGCCGTCCCGGGTGATGTACTCGCCCCGCACGTTCACGCTAGAGCCGTTGAAGCGCACGTAGTTATCGGTCACCATCACGATGCGCTGGCCGGCCGGGGCTTTTACCCGCAGGTAGGGCGTGACTTGGGCGTTGTAGGGCAAGCGGCACAGGATGGTATCGCCCCGGCGCTCGTAGCGGGCGGCATTGCGGTAGGGCGTCAGGCCGAAGTTTTTCCACTGCGGAATGGGGCGGCGCACGAGCTGATTCCAGGGCGCGGTGCCGGCCGGCCCCACCTCCTGGGCGGGCTGCCAGGCCAGGGGTTGCGCGGCCAGGCGGGCGTCGTACACGAGGCTGGCTTCGGAAATGCGCGAGTTGGGCTGCGGGGCCGGGGCGGTGCCAAAGGCGGGCAGCGGGGCCACCCGCCACGCCGCGCCGGACGCCACCGGCTGGTCCCCGATCTGGCCATCGACCAGCAGCCCGGCCCGGCCGCTGCTCTTGTGCGAGAAGCCGTCCTTGCCAAAATACCACAGCTGAACGTACAGCTTATTCGCCCCCGGCCGCAGAAAGGGCGCGATGTCTACTTCGTCGTAGTAGGTGTCCCGGGGCGTAGGGCCGCGCTTGAGCCCCCCCTCAAACACCACCAGCTGGTCGTTGACCCACAGCCAGTACTTGCTGTCGGCCGCGATG
>CAJYVK010000297.1 GCA_913778455.1 uncultured Hymenobacter sp.
TCACCAACGCTCAGAACGGCACCTACTGGCGCGATCCGCAACTAGCCGCCGCTCTCAAAGGCAAAGACGACGAGGCCCTGCTGGCCCGCAAAAAGGAACTGAAAAAGGAGTTCTTTAAAGCAGTGGCCAACCAGACCGGCACGCTGCTCGACCCCGAGGCGCTGACCATCGTGTGGGCTCGCCGCTTTGCCGCCTACAAGCGTGCCGACCTCATTTTGCGTGATTTCGAGCGCTTCGAGAAGCTCGTCAGCGACGACAGCCGCCCGGTGCAGGTTATCTGGGCCGGCAAGCCTTACCCCAAAGACTTCGGGGCTATCGATATCTTCAACAGCATCATCGCCCGCACCAAGCACCTCAAGCGTTGCGCTGTGCTCACGGGCTACGAGTTGGAGCTGAGCGCCGAAATGAAAAAGGGCTCGGACCTTTGGCTGAACACCCCGCGCTATCCCCGCGAGGCCAGCGGCACCAGCGGCATGACCGCCGCCATGAACGCCAGCGTGAGCGTCAGCATCGCCGACGGCTGGATTCCGGAATTTGCCAAGGATGGCGAAAACTGCTTCATCATCGAGCACGCCGACGAAAACCTGCCCGAGCAGGAGAAGGATACCATCGAGGCTAATACCTTGCTGCACGTGCTCGAAAGCAAAGTGGTGCCGCTGTACTACGACCAGCCCAAGCAATTCCTCAAGGTGGTGAAGGCCGCCATGAAGGATGTGGAGCCTGAGTTTGAGAGCGGCCGCATGGCTAAGGAGTACTACGAGCAGTTGTACAAATAGACCGCAGATTAAACGGATTAAACGGATTTCGCGGATACGCCCGTCTGCCTGCGGCGGCGGGCTGACTGTTTACCCTGATACTTGTTTTTTTAATAGAAAAGCCGCCTTCGGGCGGCTTTTCTCGTACTGAGCAAGGTAGGTAAAAGTGAAACGTCTATCCCTGCAATGCTACGATGGCCTAGTCAGCCCGCCGCCGCAGGCTGGCGGGCGTATCCGCGAAATCCGTTTAATCCGTTAAATCTGCGGTCCTGATGTGTGGTCGGTATACCATTATTACGCCCGCGGCGGGGCTAGCCAAGCGCTTTGGCGCTAACGAGGCTGCCAGTCCGGCGCCCAATTACAACGCCGCGCCCTCGCAGGCGCTGCCCATCATCACCAACGCCGCGCCCGGCCAGATTCAGCTCGTACGCTGGGGCCTGGTGCCCGCCTGGAGCCGCGACCCGGCCAGCGGCCCCAAGCCCATCAACGCCCGCGCCGAGACGCTGGCCGAGAAGCCCAGCTTCCGGCAGTTGCTGGCCCGCAAGCGCTGCTTGGTGCTGGCCGATTCGTTTTACGAGTGGCAGGCTACCGAGCGGGGCAAAATTCCGCACCGCATTTTGCTCAAGAGCGAAGAGCCCTTCGCCTTCGCCGGATTGTGGGATGAGTGGGTGGACAAGGCTACCGGCGAGCTGCACCCCACGTTTACCATCATCACCACCGAGCCCAACGAGCTGATGGCCCGGCTGCACAACCGCATGCCCGTCATCTTGCCCGGCCCCGAGGCCGAGCACGCCTGGCTGGCCGACGACCTCGCACCCGCCGTGCACCAGCAATTACTAGTGCCCTACGATGCCAGCCTGATGCGGGAATACGCCGTCACGACTCGCGTCAACTCGCCGGCGCACAACGACGCCGAGGTGTTGGCAGCGGCCTGAGTGCCGCGGGTTAGCCGCTAAAGCGCTGGCTTCACCTCGAACGTAAAGCTGGTGCTGCCCGGGCGGCCGTCCTCGGCCAAGCCTTGCGTTACCACTACATAGCGGCCAGCCTGGTCGGAGGTGTAAAAGGAGAGATTGCTGGGCTGGTTGGGTTGCAGCCGCAGCTGCGGCTGCCAGTGCAGCAGATTGCGCAGGTCGGCCAGCCGGCTTTGCTGCTGCTGGGCATTTTCGTAGCGTGGGGCGTAAAACTGGCGCTCGCCCTGCGGGCCTTCGTATTCCTCCACCAAGGCGTGCGGGTTGATGTCGAAGCCGTCCAGGTCGCCCTGGTAAGTGGTGTAGCTCACTACCCCGTCGTACACCAGCGGCCCCTGGAAATAGCGGGCCGTTAGCACATCCAGCTGCTTGACTTTCAAAGGATCGAAAGCCATAATCTTATTGGTGTCGAATATGGGTAAGCCATCGAGCAGCACGAGCGGGTCGTGCTGAAAGAAAGCCTGGCCGGGGCGGTCGAATACAATGTAATGGAAGCCGCTGCGGCGCTTGCGCACCCGCACGCCCGGTACGTACTCCCGCATGACCTCCTCCATCGTTTTAAAGCGGGTGTAGTCGTCGAGCAGATACCGCTCGTCGGGCTTGCCAAAGAAGGATGCCGAATCTCCCCCCGCTTTAACAGCCGAAGTAGGCGGCGGGGAAGTAAAGTACTGCGCCACCTGCGCCTGCACGTGGCGCTCGGCCAGGGCGGGGGCCAGCGCCGGCGTCAGGGCCAGCGGAGCCCAGCGGATGGGGGCGTGCCGGGTAGTGTAGGGGCTGCGAAGCTCCAGGCGGTAGGTGCTGTCGCGGCTGAAGTCGGTTTGCAAAATGACCTTCTGGGTGCCTGCAAACTGCTCGGGCTCAAACTGTACCAGGCCGTTCGCCTGCGTAGGCGCGTAGTAAAAGCGCCCGGTCCGGCTGGGTATCGTGAGGTAGGTGCCGACGCCCGCCGGGGCCGGGGTGCCAGCGGCGGTGAATACCTGGGCCTGGAGCACGGGGCCGTACAGCTCGGGAAAGTACGGTAGCGAGGGGAGCTGAGCCGCTAGCACATCTTGCCAGCGAAAGCGGCTCCAACCTTGCGTGAGCATCAGGTTGTCGGCCGCCGCCCGGCCCGCGGCGCTGGAGTCGCGCAGGTAGTAGCCGGGGTCTTCTATGGCACCCCTGAGATCAGCCACGAGCAGCAGCCAGCTGGCAATGTCGGCCGGATTAGCGGTAGATAGAGAGTCGAGTCGGTACACCGCGAGTGAGGCGTCGGCGCCGGCCGGGGCAGCCACCCGCAGCTGCACCTTTTCGCGGGGCGAATACGTGCTCTTGTCGGCGCTGGCGGTGAGGGCCAGCCGGTGGCGCACCGGGCTGAAGTAGAGCCGCTCGGCCACGGGCTGACGCCGGGCATTGAACACCGTGAAGTGGGAAATCCCGTCGGGCAGCGCATTTTTCTTGACTAGGAAAGTAGCCCGGCCATCGACGAGGGTTGCTTTGGCGGCCAAGCTTACGCGCTGGCCGGCGTGGCCCAGCACCTGCACGACCTCGGTGGCCAGCGCCGGGCCAGCCGCCTGCACCGTCAGGCGCAGGGAGGTGTCGTTTTCGGGTTGCAGGCTGAGGACGTACCCTTGCGACTGCACGTTGGGTAGCTGGCTGGTAAGTCGCTTGCCGGTGGCCAGTTGCACGGTGGCCGTGTAGGCCGCCCCCGCCCGGGCGGGGAGCAGCGGAAAGCTGCCCATGCCGTACTTGAGGGTGCTGAAGGTCGCGACCTGCTTGCCGCTGGCATCGGCCACGGTACCGGTTGCGGATATGCTACGCCCCTCACTGTCCGTGATTTTGAATCCTACCCGGCTGGCCAGCCCCTGCACCAGCTGGCCACCTTCCGGAAAAAACTGCACGTCGTAGCCCAGGGCTTGCTGGGCTACGCCAGCCCCCGAAGCGCTGAACGTGTTGAGGACGGTAAGGGGCGCCTGAAAGAAAAATTCGGGTCCGAAGTTCTGCATCCAGCGGGTATAGGCCCGTACCGTGTAGCGGCCCGAGGCCAGCTGCGCGGGCAGGTTGAGCGCCCCGTGCCCACTGCCCTGGCGCAGTGCAATGCTGGCCTGCGCCACGGGCTTCTGGCTGGCATCCAGCACTTCCACGTAGGCCACGCGGCTCAAGGCCAGCGGGCGGTGCGTGGTGCCATCGGTGGCGTAGACT
>CAJYVK010000298.1 GCA_913778455.1 uncultured Hymenobacter sp.
TCCAGAATACGTAGGTGCCGATGGTATTCAGGCCCATGGCCTTGGCCATCTTGAGGCGGCTGCGCCAGGCTTCGCGCGGAATGCGGGGGTAGTGCAGCTCGCCCGAAATCATCTGGAGCGGCTTGCCGTCGAGCAAAAACTGGTTGTCGCCCAGCGCGAAAGTATGCTTTGGCGCGGGGGCGTGGGGTGCCGGCTTGGCTTTGGCTTTGGCGGGCGGCTGGTGGGCGGCGAAGCCAGTCAGGCCGCCGAGAAGGCCAGCCGCGGCCAGCAGGTGCGGCAAGCGCCGGAAGTAACGGTTTTGTTGCATGTGCAGAAATGGGAAGGAAAAGGCCAGGCAGCGTAACTGGCCAGCTAGCTGGCAGGTGCTAGCTTGAAATACAGCGGTAGCTACCCGGTTTGCGAAGCGAAATTAGGGGGAACCCCAGCGGGGCAGGGGGTACTTTTTCGGCAGAAAGGGTTCTTAGAATCCGCGATAATAGACTTGCCGGGGGGATTTAGTCTTCAGGCTAGCTTCAGATTTGTGTAACGGTTCCCAATAGTTTCTGGGGTATTCGTTTAGTGATCAGTCGGTGGCCTTTACGTGTGTCGTAACCCCAGGCTCCGGCTTGGGGAAGCGGCTGCATACGCTCACTATGCGCTTCCCCAAGCCGGAGCCTGGGGGTTACATTTTTTGGCTAGACTACGATAAATATATCCGAAGCCGGAAAGCGCTCAACTTACATTACCGTGCTTAGTTGGCGTCTGCTTGCCGCAGCACTGCGCCCGCCTCATCCGATGAGAAAATTGTGGCGCGGCGCGACGGGCGTGTTGGCTAACGGTAAAATAAAGCGTGTGCCCAAGCGCCTTACCCCGCGCTGCGGTACACTACGCCCCACCACCAAGCTGGGCGAGTGCGGCGTTGTTCTTAGCTTTAAAGAATAAACGCCGCTGATTTTAGTGGCCTTCCAGTAGTTTTTACGTGCAAGTAGCAGCAGGTTTTCGGTGGGAGTGGAGCTGGGTGGCCTTGGTGTGGGCCATCTTGCTGGCCCTGCCCGCCCGGGCGCAGGAAGCCGCGCCCAGCGAGTTTCGGTTTGAGCACATCTCCGTCGATGAGGGCCTCTCGCACAGCGACGCCATGACCGTCACCCAGGACCGCGCCGGCTTTATTTGGATTGGTACCAACCGGGGCCTGAACCGCTACGATGGCCACACCCTGCGCCAGTACTTGCTGCCCGTAAACCCACGCAACGGCTTTTCGAGCAATCGCATCCTGTCCCTGCTGCCCGGCCCCGACCACCGGTTGTGGGCCGGGGCCGAGGGTGCGGGCCTGAGCTTTTACGATGCCCGCCACGACGCCTTCGCCCGGCTCGACGACCAGCCGCTGCCCACCGCCGCCCGCGCCGCCGCCCGCCAGCTCGCCACCAGCGACGTAACCGCCCTCGTGGCCGATGCTCAGCGCCGCCTGTGGGTGGGTACCGCCCAGGCCGGCCTGTTCGTGCTGAGCTTCGGTCCCGACGGCCAGGTTGCGGCCCTGCGCCAACTGCCCGCCGCCGCGCCGGGCCGGCCCTCGCTGGCCCGCATTTCGAGCCTGGCCTACGATGCCGAGGGTAACCTCTGGGTGGGCTCGCTGGATTCTGGCCTGTTGCTGGTGCGCCCCGAAATACCGGGCTGGCCGGTGCTGCCCACGGCGCTCACCAGCCACGTGAGCGCGCTGCACCTCGACCGCCGGGGCGACCTCTGGGTGGGGGCCGAGCGCACGCTGAGCTGGATCTCGGCGGCCAGCCGCCGCACCCGGCAGGCGTTGGTGCCGCACCCATTGCCGCACCGCTACTCGCGCATTCAGGCGTTGCGACTCGACTCGTTTGGGCGGCTGTGGGCGGGCACGGTGCAGGGGCTGTACGTGTGGGAGGCCGGGGCCGTCACGGCCAGTGCGCCGCCGCTACGCGGTACGCCCACCCGGTTTTTGCCCCGCGACGGCCAGCCCTACAGTATCAATTCGGAGCGCATTCACCACCTGTTCGAAGACAGCCACCAAGTGATGTGGGTCGGCGCTTCGGCAGGCGGTCTCAACAAGGTAGACTTGCGGCAGCGGGCTTTCGGCCGCCTGCGCCACCAGCTCACGGGGCAGGCGGCCCTGAACAACGCCAACAACTACGTCAACGCCATTTATAAGGAGGAGGCGACCAATACCTTGTGGTTTGGCACCCGCAACGGCGTTTCGGCCTACGACCTGGCCCGGCGCAGCTACCGCACCTACTTCAGCCAGCCCGCCGATACCGTGCGCGGGGTCGATGCTGCCACCATCTTCCGGGCGGCCGATGGTACGCTGTGGTTTGGCACCCGCGACCACGGCCTGCTGGCCCTGCGCCGGGAAGCTGGCCGCGAAAAATTCACTACCTACCGCCAGCTACCGGGCGGTTTCGACCTCACCAGTACCAGCCTGGAGCACCTGGCCCAGGACGGGCAGGGCACGCTCTGGGTCGCCACGTTTTCGAAGGGCCTGCTGCGCCTTAGCGCCGATGGCCAGCGCCTGCTGGGCCACTACGACCAGGCCACGGCCCACCTGCCTACCGATCAGCTTACCTACCTGCTCTACGATGCCCCGCGCAACGTGCTGTGGGCCAGTACCCGCGACGCGGGCCTGCTCAAGCTGCGGCCCACTGCCAACTCGCTTCAGCTGCTGGCGCAGTATAAATACGCGCCCGGCCAGCCCAATAGCCTGCTCGTCAACTACGCGTGGCCGCTGCTGCTGGGCGAGCAGGGGGCGCTCTGGATCGGTACCATCGGCGGGGGGCTGCACCAGCTTACTACCGATGCCCAGGGCCGCGACCACGTGCGCTCCTTCGGCCGTGAGCTGCCCGAAACCGACGTGGAGGGCCTGCTGGCCGACGATGCCGGCAACGTGTGGGTGGGGGGCAATGGCCTCTACCGCTTCACGCCCGCCACCCGCCGCTACCTGCGCTACGACGTGGCCGACGGCCTGCAAAGCAACGCTTTCAAAATCGGGGCGGCTGCCCGCGGGGCCGATGGGACGTTGTATTTCGGCGGCATTAACGGCATTACGTATTTCCAGCCGGCGGCCATTCAGCCTAATCCTTACCCACCGGTAGTGCAACTCACGGGCCTGCGCATTGCCAACCAGCCCGTGGCCGTGGGCCGGGCCTTCAACGGCCGGCTGGCCCTGGTCGGGCCGCTTTCCGAGCCCCAGACGGTGACGATCAAGCCCTCGGAAAACGACTTCTCGGTTGATTTCGTGGCGCTTAATTACACTAATCCGCAGAAGGATCACTACGCTTACCGCCTGCTGGGCTACAACGACGACTGGGTGTATCCCGGCCCCGGCCAGCGCACCGCCAGCTTTACCAACTTGCCGCCCGGCCGCTACACCCTGCAAGTAAAGGCCGACAACGGCGAGGGCGTATGGGCTAAAACGCCCGCCACCATGCACTTCGTGGTGCTGGCCCCGTGGTACAAAACCTGGTGGGCCTACCTGCTCTACGCCGCCGCCCTGCTGGGCGCGATGGCGCTCTACCGCCACTTCGAGATGCGGCAGCAGGAGCTGCAAAACAAGCTCGCGCTGGAGCAATTCCAGACCGAAAAGGAAAAGGAGCTGACCAACCTCAAGCTGGGCTTCTTCACCAACGTGAGCCACGAGCTGCGCACCCCGCTCACCCTCATCCTGGGGCCAATGGAGGAGATAATCGGTGCGCACGGCCCCGTGAGCGGCCTGCGCGACAAGGTGTTGCTCATGCACAAGCAGACCCGCAAGCTACTCGATCTGGTCAATCAGCTGCTCGACTTCCGCAAGGTCGAAACCGGCCACGTGCCGCTGCGGGCCAGCGCCGGCAACGCCGTGCAGTTTCTCACCGACATTTTTCAAGTATTCCGGCAAAAAGCGGAGGAGCGCCAGCTTACTTATACCCTTGATGTGCCCGCTGAGCCGGTACCGCTCTATTTCGACCGTAGCAAGCTGGAGATTATTCTTACTAATCTGCTAGTCAATGCCTTTAAGTATACCCCCGAGGGTGGGCAAATTATCCTGGCCGCCACGGTGGTGGGCAGCCCCGGCGGCGAGGCGGTTTTTCTTGACGACCAGCTAATAGGCAACTACTTGGAAGTGAGCGTGACCGATACGGGCGTAGGCATTCAGTCCACGGAACTGGCCCGCATCTTCGATCCGTACTACCAGGCCTCGCACACCGATACGCTGCGCATGACGGGTACCGGCATCGGGCTCTCGCTCGTGCGGCAGTTTGCCGAGCGCCACCGGGGCAGCGTGGAGGTAGAAAGTAAAGTAGGGGCGGGGGCTACGTTCCGGCTGCGGCTGCCCTTCGGCCAGGCGCACTTGCAGCCCGGCGATTTGCTGCCCGATACCGACCAGCCCACCATTTCCGAAGTAGCTCCCGATTTCGACCCCGCCATCCTGGCCCTCACCAACGAGCCGTTGACCCTGGCAACCCTCCCGCACCTGCTCGTAGTCGAAGACAACGATGAGGTGAGCCAGTACCTCCAGCAGCTATTCGCCGCCGAGTTCGAAATAACCACCGCCGCTGACGGCCTCGAAGGCTGGGAAAAAGCCCTGGCCCAGCTGCCCGACCTCATCATCTCCGACGTAATGATGCCGCGCAGCGATGGCCTAGAGCTCTGCGCCAAGCTCAAGCAGCACCCCAAAACGGCCCACATCCCGGTGCTGTTGCTCACCGCCCGCACCGCTGCTCTGCACGAGGTCGAGGGCCTCGGCCTGGGGGCCGACGACTACGTGAGCAAGCCCTTCAACCCCCAAGTGCTGCAAGCCAAAGCCGCCGTCCTGCTCCGCAACCGCGGCAAGCTGCGCGAATACTACCAGCGCCAAATTTTACTCGAGCCCACCGAAGTAGTCATCGCCGACGCCGACCGCACCTTCCTCGAACAAGCCATGCGTGCCGTCGAACAGCACCTCGACGACCCGACCTTCGGGGTGCAGGTGCTGGCCAGTGACATGTGCATGAGCCAGTCGGTGCTCTATCGCCGCATCAAGCAGATCACCGGCCAAACCACCGTCGAGTTTATCCGCGACGTGCGGATGAAGCGGGCGGCGCAATTGCTAACGCACAGCCAGCTGCGCATCAGCGAAATTGCTTTCCAGGTGGGCGTGGAAAACGT
>CAJYVK010000299.1 GCA_913778455.1 uncultured Hymenobacter sp.
AGCCTTTGGTCGGGTTATCGTCGGACAGGCCCGAAGCATCTGCGGCGTAGTCGAGGCCGCCCTGGGCACCAAGCGCAAAATCGAGCAGCGCCTGCCCGGCGTAGCGGCCCGCTCCTTTGGTAGTGGGGTCTTCGCTGAATTCAAACCGCCCGGCGGCCGTGAAGGCCTGCCAGCCCGAATCCAAATCTGCGGACATATCCTTGGTGAAAGGCCGCACCGTTTGCACCGTTATGGTACCCGTGAACGGCGTAATCGCTTTCTTGTAGCGGTCGAGCCCTTCGACGTGAAACACGTTGGGGCGCTGGGTATCTCGAGTTACTCTACTGAAGTAAAACGAGATGCGGTAGTAAGTCGGCCCGTAAAAGCCCTCCAGCGTAGGATGATCTGTGGTATTTGCGGTCTGGCTGGCCCACAGCGGCGACAGGTCGTGCTGCCGGAGCAGCGCGGCCGCTTCGGGAGCCAGCGAGTCGGTGGAGGCTAGCGAATGAGTTGCAGAGGCCGCTGGCGTTATCGCCGCCGGCTGGTGGGCTACCGGGGCAGTTGGTGGGGCTTGCGGCTGGCAAGCAGCCGCGGCCGCGGCCAGAACCGGGAAAAGCTTTTTCATTACAAAGTAACCTTATAGGCTCAGGCTAGGCTTGGGCGAGTCGGCCCACCATTCGTCGTTTTCCCAAAGGGTGTTCCAGCCTTTTTTAGCGTAGGCTGGGTTGATGGCTGCGTCGCGGTCTCCCAACAAAAAATCCTCTTGCTTGAAGAGTGCGTCACCGAAAGTATCCTCCACCAGAATGCCCGGAGTGACTTGGCGCGTCTGATAGGTAGTCCAGGTGCCAACGTAGCGTTGCGCCCCACCCAACGACGGACCGTGCATAAAAGGCGCGTCGGTACGAAGGTGTCCGGCTTTGGTGCGGGCCAACTCTACTACCAAGCGCCCATCGAAGTAGCCAGCGGCCGTCGTTGTGTGCTGTTCTTGCAGATGAACTTTGCCAGCTATGGCAAATCGTTGCACTGGCTCGCGATTGGTAGACTGCACAAGCGCAACCATCGACCAATTTTTGATATTCCTTTTATCGGTAGCTGTTAGCAGCGGCTCGGTACTCAGCGAGTCGAATTTTATGTGGCCCGTAAACCTTGCAATGCGTCGCCGCGTGCGAGTAAGGCCAGTCAGCTTGTACAGCGTTGGGTCGTGTGCATTGCGCTGGGCTGTTAGCACGACGACTTCCGTGCGGTATTGATCACTACCCCGAAAGCCATTAAGCGCGTAGTCGCTGGGCCGACCACGCACCGTTTGAAGTAGAGTGGCTAAATTATTTACTCGAAAAAAGGCATTTGTCTGCTGCACATCGCGCACGGGCTGCGAAACTATGTCGGATCGCAACACTTTGCTGAACCGAACTGGAATCGAGGGCGACGTATCGGCAGTTGCGGCCGGCCACTTGGCTGCTATTGCCGACGCAGTGGCGTAGTCAGTCGGCGGCTTCACCGCTTGCTGCGGTTGACAGGCACCGGTGACGAGCAACAAGTATGCTACCCAAAACTGTTTTTTCATGTTGCCAAATTAGGCCGTAATAGCTTCGTTAACTCGCGCAAAAAATACCGGGCTAGCCCCAACTCTACCATCGTTTCAGCCAGCAGCAGATTACCCACCCACGAGAGCCAAGTCACGGTAAGGTAAGTTTCGATGGGCTTGGTATGGAAGAAGTAGTACAGCACGTAGCTTTCCCCGCGCAGGGCCAGCGCGGCCAGCGTGACGGCGTAGGAGCGCACCTGCCACTCGACGTGCCGGGGCCACTGCCGCCGCCGGGCGGCCCGGTAGGCCAGCCAGGTGCTGAGCCACCACACCACGCATTGCAGGGTAAAGCCCACCTGCGCCACCAGCCCGCCGTTGGCGAAGCGCGCCAGGATGAGTCCCGACGGGGCCGCCAGCCCCAGAATGCCCCCCACGTAGCCGTAGCCCAGCCAGCGGTGCAGGCGCGGCCCGCGCCGGGCTACCACGGGCAGCCATTGCAGCAGGCCCAGCACCAGTACGATCAGGCTCGTGGTAATGTGCACGTAGAACCCCAGCCGAAACCAGGGGTTGTCGTTGGTTTCGTCGCTCTTGGTAGTGAGAAAGTGAATGCCTTTCTCGAAGGAATAGTACGGCAGCGTTTTGGTGAGCATGAGGGCCGCGAACGCCGCGATAAGCAGCGCGGCTAGCAACAGCGGCAGTTTGCGCAGCATGGCCAGGGGCGAAAGAGGGATGGCAAACGATAGTTGCGCAAACCTAAGCGGGAATTTACGGCGTGACGCCCCCGCCCAAGATTATCGGAGCTACTGGCCGTCAGACGCTGCATAGAAAATTAATGGCTAACAGCTAACGGCTAATAGCTAACAGCTCATAAAACCGGCAGCAGCCAGTCGAGCACCAATACCCCGGCCAGCCCCACTACCGCCACGATGGTTTCCATCATGGTCCACGAGCGCAGCGTGTCTTTTACCGAGAGGTTGAAATACTCTTTGAACAGCCAGAAGCCCGCGTCGTTGACGTGCGAGGCGGCCAGGCTGCCCGCCCCGATGGCCAGCACCAGCAAGTTGGGGTTGACGGGCGAGTGGGCCAGCAGCGGCAGCATCACGCCCGCCGCCGTGAGGCCCGCAATGGTGGCCGAGCCCAGGCACACCCGGATGAGAGCCGCCAGCAGCCAGCCCAGCACCAGCGGCGGCAGCCCGGTACCGCGCAGGCTGGCGACAATTTCCTGGCTGGCCCCGCTGGCTACCAGCACCTGCTTGAGTGCCCCCGCCCCCGCGATGATGAGCAGAATCGCCGCGACATCCTTCACGGCCGGCCCGTAGCCGTCCATCACCGCCGCCAGCGGGCGGCCCCGGGCCAGCCCCAGGCTGGCCGTGGCCACCAGCACCGACAGCAGCATCACCACTGCCGGCTCGGCGAGCAGCACCAGCAGCGGGGCCAGCGGACTAGTGGCGGGCAGCACGGCTTGCAGGCCCAGCGCCAGCCCCAGCAGCAGCACCGGTAGCAGCGAAGAGACGAAGCTGTTGAGGCGGCCGGGCAGCGCGGCGGTGGGCAACACCTCCGTGACGAAGCCCGCCAGCGGCACCGATACGATGCCGCGCAGCGTGCGCGCGTACAGCGGGCCAGCCAGGATAATGGCCGGCACCGCAATTACTAGCCCGTACACAAACGTGAGCCCCAGGCTGGCGTGAAACTGCGCTATCAGGGCCGTAGGGGCCGGGTGCGGCGGCAAGAAGCCGTGCAGCACCGACAGCGAGGCCAGCATGGGCAGCCCCACGTACACGGCCGGCAGCCGGTATTTATACGCCACCGAAAAAATGAGCGGCACGACCAGCACGAATCCCACATTGTAAAACAGCGGCACCCCGATGATGAGGCCCGTGACCATGAGCGTCCACTGGACGTAGCGCAGGCCGAAGGCTTCCAGCATGACGGTGGCAATTTGCTGGGCGGCCCCGCTGTCGGCCACCAGCTTACCGAGCATGGCCCCCAGCACAATAATTACCACCACCGAGCCCAGCGCCTCGCCCAGCCCCTGCGATATGGCGGCCAGCAGGCGGGCGGGCGGCAGACCCAATGCAAATCCCACCACCAGCGACACGAGCAAAAACGCTAGAAACGGCTGCACCTTTCCCCAGCTGATGAGGCCGACCAGTGCCAGCACCGCCAGCAGAATTATCAAAGAAACCATAAGGGAGAAGAGGTAGAGCCGCAGGCCAGGCGCTTTGCGGATTGTTTTTTATCGGCGTTCCAAGTTGTAAATCCATCCCAAATACCGCCTGTTGGCCCCGCAGCGGCCCGTTGGCATGTGCTGTAAGCGTATGGGCGAACTTCGTCGGCGGCAATTAATAGCCTTAACGCTCAAGCAAATGTGTGCAGTAACGGAAAATGTGCCGATAAATTAGCGGCCGATAACCGCCCCAGTGGCTATTTTCAAAATCATTTACTACGCACTCCGCTTCCAGCAACTATGCACGTTGCTTTTGCGACTGTTGCAGCTAGTGAGGTATGCTTCTCTTCCGTTCTTTTCCCACCCGACTGCCTATGACTTCCCGTCGTGCCTTTGTCAAATCCGCCTCCCTGCTTTCGGCCGGGGCGCTCATTAGCCCGAGCCTGCTGGCCGCGCCCAAGCCGAAATACATCGGCCTGCAACTCTACACGGTGCGCGAGGCCATGCAGCAAGACCCCGCCGGTACCCTGGCCCGGGTAGCCAAGCTGGGTTACAACTCGGTAGAGGGCGCTACTTATACGGGCAGCCAGAAATTTTACGGCATGGAGCCGGCCGCGTTTACCAAGGTGCTCAAACAAAACGGGCTCATCATGCCCAGCAGCCATTACATATTGGGCGAGGCCATGAACAACGGCCAGCCCACCCAGGGCACCATCCTACACGGCTGGGACAAGGCTGTGGACGACGCGGCCCAGGTGGGCGTGAAGTACATGGTGTGCGCCTATCTGTTTGACAGCGAGCGCGGCAACCTCGACCACTACAAAACCATTGCCGAGCACCTCAACAAGGCGGGCGAGCGCTGCAAGAAGGCCGGCATCCAGCTCTGCTACCACAACCACGACTTCGAGTTTCAGCCCCAGGAAGGCAAGATGCCTTACGACGTACTGCTCAGCCTCACCGATAAAAATCTGGTGAAGATGGAGCTGGACCTGTACTGGGCCACTAAGGCGGGCCAGGACCCGGTGGCGCTGTTCAAAAAGCACCCCGGCCGCTTCCCGCTCTGGCACGTGAAGGACATGGACAAGACGGCCGCCCGCAACTTCACCGAAGTAGGCAACGGCAGCATCGACTTCAAGCGCATTTTTGCCCAGGCCAGCACGGCGGGTATGCAGTACTTTTTCGTGGAGCAGGACCAAACGCCCGGCTCCCCCTTCGACAGCATTCAAAAAAGCATTACTTACATTAAAACGGCGAAGCTGTGAGCGCGGTGAAATGGTGAGATGGTGAACTAGTGAGTTGGTGAGTGGTGAATTGGTGAGTAGTGAACTAGTGAGTTGGCCAACTAGACAGCCGATTATCATAACTCACCTGTTTACTGCTCACTATCTCACCACTCACCAATTCATCACTCACAACTCACCAGTTCACCATTTCACCGATTCACCTATCCCCACCCAACCTTTTTTATGGAAAAGTACACCTATGACGCCATCGTCATCGGCTCCGGCATCTCGGGCGGCATGGCCGCCAAAGAACTGACTGAGAAAGGTCTGAAGACCATCATGCTGGAGCGCGGGCGTAATATCGAGCACATCAAGGGCTACGTGAACGCCAACAAAGCTCCGTGGGAATACGAGCACCGCGGCGGCAAAACCCAGCAGATGATCGCCGACTACCCGGTGCTGAGCCGCGACTACACGCTGAACGAAACCAACCTCGATTACTGGACCAACGAAAAGGAAAGCCCCTACGTGGAGGTGAAGCCCTTCGACTGGTTTCGGGGCTACCACGTGGGTGGCCGCTCGCTGATGTGGGGCCGCCAGAGCTACCGCTGGAGCGACTACGACTTCGAGGCCAACGCCAAGGACGGCGTGGCCGTGGATTGGCCCATTCGCTACAAAGACTTGGCCCCGTGGTACAGCCACGCCGAAAAGTTTGCCGGCATCAGCGGCAACCGCGACGGCCTGCCTCAGCTGCCCGACGGCGAGTTTATGCCCCCGATGGAAATGAACATCGTGGAAAAAGACGTGGCCGCCCGCATCAAAAAGCACTACAAGGACCGCCACATGGTCATCGGCCGCACGGCCAACATCACCCAGCCGCACAACAATCGCGTGAACTGCCAGTACCGCAACAAATGCTGGCTGGGCTGCCCGTTCGGGGCGTACTTCAGCACGCAGTCGGCCACGCTGCCGGCGGCCATGGCAACCGGCAACCTCACGCTACGGCCGTTTTCCATCGTCACGCGCATCCTCTACGACAAGGATACCAAGCGGGCTAAGGGCGTGGAAATCCTGGACGCCGAGACGAACAAGACCTACGAGTACTACGCCAAGATCATCTTCCTCAACGCCTCGGCCCTCAACTCGGCCTGGGTGCTGATGAACTCGGCCACCGACGTGTGGCCCGACGGCCTGGGCAGCAGCAGCGGCGAGTTGGGCCACAACGTGATGGACCACCACTTCCGGGCTGGGGCGCACGGCGATATGCCGGGCTACGAGGACAAATACGTGTACGGCCGCCGGGCCAACGGCATCTACGTGCCGCGCTTCCGCAACCTGTTTGGCGACAAGCGCGACTACATCCGGGGCTTCGGCTACCAAGGCAGCGCCGGCCGCGAGGGCTGGGGCCGCGAGATTCCGGAAATGAGCCTCGGCGGTGACTATAAAGACGCGATGAGCGAGCCCGGGGGCTGGACGATGGGCCTGCTGGGCTTCGGCGAAACCCTCCCCTACCACGACAACCGCATTTTCCTCGACAAGACCAAGAAAGACAAGTGGGGCCTGCCCGTGCTGGCGATGGACGCCACCATCCGCGACAACGAGCAGAAGATGCGCGTCGATATGATGAACGACGCCAAGGAGATGCTCGAAAAGGCGGGCCTGCAAAACGTAAAGACCTACAACAACGGCTACAACATGGGCGGCGGCATCCACGAGATGGGCACCGCCCGCATGGGCCGCGACCCCAAAACGTCGGTGCTCAACCAGTACAACCAGGTGTGGGATGCCCCCAACGTGTACGTGACCGACGGCGCGGCCATGACCTCGGCCGCCTGCCAGAACCCCTCGCTCACTTACCTCGCCCTCACCGCCCGCGCCGTGGACCACGCCGTGAGCGAACTGAAAAAGCAGAACGTCTAACCCCTCATTTTCTTAGCCATGATGAATAGAAGAGATGCCCTCGCCCGGGTAGCCCTGCTGATGGGGGGCGCCGTAATCGGAGCCGATTATTTCCTGACCGGGTGCAGCCCGGCGAGTTCCGACAAAAAAGACACCGCCGCCGGCTTCAAACAGCTTGATACCAAGCAGCAAGCTTACCTCGACGAGGTCGGCGAAACCATTCTGCCCACCACCAAAACGCCGGGGGCCAAGGCCGCCCGCGTGGGCAGCTTCATGAACGTAATGGTGCGCGACTGCTACAAGCCCGCCGATCAGGAAATCTTTACCAAGGGCCTGGAGCAGCTGGAAGCCGCCAGCCAGAAAATGAATGGCAAAGGCTTTCTGGAAAGCACGCCGGCCCAGCGCACGGCCTTGCTCACGGCCCTCGACGCCGAGCAGAAAAACTACGCCAAAACCAAGACGCCCGAGCAGCCCAACCACTATTTCCGCATGATCAAGGAGCTGACGCTGCTCGGCTACTTTACCTCGGAGGTGGGCGCTACCCAAGCGCTGCGCTACTTGCCGGTGCCCGGCAAGTACGTGGGCGACTATCCGTACAAGAAAGGCGACCGCGCCTGGGCTACTACTTGATTTTTTGGACTCGGTGGGCGGGTCGCCTCACCCCTGGCCTTTACTGCTGAGTAGCGCCAAGCTCTGGCTTGGCGTATCGCTCGGTGAGCACAGCCGGACCCAGCACCAAGCTGGAGCTTGGTGTTACTCTAGAGGGCTAATCACCAAACTCTGAAGCTGTTTAGGAAGCAATACTAACAAAAAACTATTGTCATGCTGAGCTTGCCGAAGCATCTTGCTCGCTTCGTTACTCAGCCGTTCAACGGTGCGATAGAGATGCTTCGGCAAGCTCAGCATGACAGACGTAGTGAAAAAAAGCTTCTTAAACAGCCTCACTATCTACTTACAATCGCAACGCATGAAATTACGCCTAGCCATGATTGGCGGGGGGCAGGGTGCCTTTATCGGCGCGGTACACCGCCTGGCCGCCGCCCTCGACGGCCAGTACGAGCTGGTCGCCGGGGCCTTCAGCAGCAACCCCGACACCTCGCGGGCCAGCGGGCAGCTGCTGGGCCTGGCCCCCGACCGCGTATACGGCTCCTACCAGGAATTAATTGAGCAGGAGAAAGCCCGGCCTGCTGCTGAGCGCGTGCAGGTTATCAGCATCGTTACGCCCAATCACCTGCACTTTGCGCCGGCCAAGCTGGCTTTGGAAAACGGCTTCGACGTGGTGCTGGACAAGCCTATGACGTTCTCGCTGGCCGAGGCCAAGGAACTGGCCGAAGTAGTCGCCGCTACCGGCCGCCACCTCTGCCTCACGCACACCTACACGGGCTACCCGATGGTGAAAGAGGCGCGCCAGCTCGTGGCCGCCGGCACGCTGGGCCGCATCCGCAAGGTGTACGTGGAGTACCCGCAGGGCTGGCTCAGCAAGTTTGAGGAAGGCGGCGAGAACAAGCAAGCCGCCTGGCGCACCGACCCCGCCCGCAGCGGGGTGGCCGGCGCGATGGGGGACATTGGCACCCACGCCTTCAACTTGCTCGAATACGTGAGCGGCCTGCAAGTAGAGCAGCTGTGCGCCGACATCAACACGGTGGTCGAAGGCCGGCGGCTCGACGACGACGGCGCGGTGCTGCTGCGCCTGAGCGGCGGGGCCAGCGGCGTGCTGGTGGCTACGCAAGTAGCGGCGGGTGAAGAGAATAACGTCCGCATCCGGGTGTACGGCGAAAAGGGCGGCCTCGACTGGATGCAAGTCGATGCCAATACCCTGCTGGTAAAATGGCTGGATAAGCCCACCGAAATCTGGCGCACGGGCGGGCCGTCCGTGGGCTCCTTCGCCCGCCACAACACCCGCACCCCGGCCGGCCACCCCGAGGGCTACCTCGAAGCCTTCGCCAACCTGTACCGCAACTTCGCCCTCGCCTTGCAGGCCGAGCAAGCCGGCCAGCCGGCCTCGCCCGAAGCCCAGGATTACCCCAGCATCCAGGAGGGCGTGCGCGGCATGGCCTTCATCGAAAACGTCATCGCCTCGGGCCGCTCTACCCAGAAGTGGACCGACTTTACCGTGTAGCTGCGCATGAAAACGATTAAAGGACCCGCCATTTTCCTGGCCCAGTTCATCGGCGACCAGGCCCCGTTCAACTCGCTGACCAGCATCTGCGAGTGGGCGGCCGGCCTGGGCTTCAAGGGCGTGCAGCTGCCCACCCTCGACAGCCGCTTTATCGACCTCAAGCTGGCCGCCGAAAGTCAGACCTACGCCGACGAGCTGCGCGGTACCGTGCAGGCCGCCGGCCTCGAAATTACCGAGCTTTCGACCCATTTGCAGGGCCAGCTCGTGGCCGTCAACCCGGTGTACGACAAGCTCTTCGACGGCTTCGCGCCCGAGGCGTTGCGCGGTAACCCGCACGCCCGGCAGCAGTGGGCGGTGCAGCAGCTTACCTACGCGGCCAAGGCCTCGCGGCGGCTGGGGCTGGCGGCGCACGTCACCTTCAGCGGGGCACTGCTGTGGCCCTACCTCTACCCCTGGCCCCAACGCCCGGCCGGGCTGGTCGAGGAAGGCTTCGCGGAGCTGGGCAAGCGCTGGCGGCCCATCCTAGATGAGTTTGACAACGAAGGCATTGACCTCTGCTACGAGCTACACGCCGGCGAAGATTTACACGACGGCATCAGCTACGAGCGGTTCTTGACCGAGGTCAATGACCACCCCCGCGCCTGCCTGCTCTACGACCCCTCGCACTACGTGCTGCAATGCCTCGATTACTTGGAGCACATCGACATCTACCACGAGCGCATCCGCATGTTTCACGTCAAGGATGCTGAGTTTAACCCGAGCGGGCGGCAGGGCGTGTACGGCGGCTACCAGAGCTGGCTGGAGCGCGCCGGGCGCTTCCGCTCGCTGGGTGACGGGCAGGTCGATTTCAAAGCCGTTTTCAGCAAGATGGCACAGTACGACTTCCCCGGCTGGGCCGTGCTGGAGTGGGAATGCGCGATTAAAAACTCGGCCGACGGGGCCCGCGAGGGGGCACAGTTCATCAAGGACCACATCATCCGCGTGACGGACCACGCCTTCGACGACTTCGTCGCCTCGGGCAACGACCAGGCGCTCAACAAAACCCTACTTGGCCTCTAATCTACTTATTGACTACTCTTTATGAAAAAGACTCTCCTTTTCCTGAGTGCCTGCGCCCTGCTCGCGGCCTGCGATTCGGGCTACAAGCCCGACGGTCCCGACCAGGTGAACGCCTCCAAACCCGCCAGCACTGAGCAGTCGGACGAACTCAACCACGACAGCGCCTCCAGCGCCAACGCCACGGCCGTGGCCCACCAGCCGCAGGTCGATACCAGCACCACCAAAATCGGCACCACGCCCACCGGCTCGCCGGCCGACAAGGGCGGCAAGCTCATCGCCGCCGCCGACTGCTCGAGCTGCCACCGCGAGCGCGACAAGCTCCTCGGCCCCGCCTACACCGCCGTGGCCCAGAAATACCCCGCCACCCCCGCCAACGTGAACATGCTGGCCGCTAAGGTCATCAGCGGCGGCAGCGGCCACTGGGGCGACGTGGCCATGACGCCCCACCCCGGCCTTTCCAAGAGCGACGCCCAGGAAATGGTGCGTTATATCCTGAGTTTGAAGTAGGTTACTCTTTAAGCGAATAGCATTTCTTCAATTCGTCTGTCATGCTGAGCTTGCGAAGCATCTTGTCAGGCCAGAGCGGCTCGTTCGGGCCTGACAAGATGCTTCGCAAGCTCAGCATGACGATACGGGGGGACAGCAAGCTCTTTAAATAGCTCCTGCTTCCATCTACACTGCGTCCCTCTACCCCCTTTCACCCGCCTTTCTTTTCCATCCCACCCCGCTTGCCCATGACTACTACCACCCGGATAAAGCTGTCCCTCATGATGTTCCTGGAGTTTTTCATCTGGGGCGCGTGGTTTGTGACGCTGGGAACCTACCTGCTCCACAATCTCAAGGCCACCGGCACGCAGGTGGGCGTGGCGTTTCTGACGCAGTCTATCGGGGCCATCGTAGCCCCGTTCATCATCGGGCTCATTGCCGACCGCTTTTTCTCGGCGCAGAAAATCCTGGGCGTGCTGCACCTGCTGGGTGCGGCGCTGCTGTGGCACGCTTCCTCGGCCCCTGATTTCGGTAGCTTCTACCCCAACATTCTCACCTACATGGTACTGTACATGCCCACGCTGGCGCTGGTTAATTCCATCGCCTTCCGGCAAATGCAGGACCCGCAGAAGGAGTTTGCGCCCATCCGGGTACTAGGTACGCTGGGCTGGATCGTGGCGGGCCTCACCATCGGCTGGCTCAACTGGGAGCAGACCAATAGCTTGCAAGCCACCTTTTTGATGGCGGCCGGGGCCTCGGCCATCCTGGGCTTGTTCAGCTTCACGCTGCCGGCCACGCCGCCGGTGAAGAGTGGGCAATCGAGTTCGCTGGGCGATCTGCTGGGCCTCGATGCCATCGGCCTGCTTAAGAACCGCTCGTACCTCATTTTCTTCCTGGCTTCCATCGCCATCTGCATTCCGCTGGCCTTCTACTACGGCTTCACCAACCCCTTTCTTAACGAAGTTGGGATGAAGGCCGCCGCCGGGGTGCAGAGCCTGGGGCAGGTGTCGGAACTACTGTTCATGCTCGCCATTCCGCTATTTTTTAGCAAGCTGGGCGTGAAGAAAATGCTGGCTATTGGCATGGCGGCCTGGGTGCTGCGCTACGTATTCTTTGCCTACGGCGACGGGCTGGGCAACTACTGGATGCTGATTGCCGGCATCGTGCTGCACGGCGTGTGCTACGACTTCTTCTTCGTGACGGGCCAGATCTACACCGACAACCTGGCCGGCGAGCGCTTCAAAAGCTCGGCCCAGGGCTTTATCACGCTGGCTACTTACGGGGTGGGTATGCTCATCGGCACGCTGCTCTCGGGCGATATCTTCGACAAGTACACGCTGACCGGCGGCGGCCACGACTGGCGCATGATCTGGCTGATTCCGGCCGGGATCGCGGCCGTGGTGCTGGCGCTGTTCTTGCTGCTGTTCCGCGAGCGGGCCACCGCGCCGGCCGGCCAGGATGCCACTGTACCCTACGGCGAGGCTTCGGCCGTAGCACCCGGCTAACCCTTAACTTGCCGGCCTATGTCTACCTGGAACCGCCGTACCGCCCTTAAAACCCTGCTCACCAGCACCGCCACCGTGGGTGCCCTGGGTGTAGCCAGCGCCTGCTCGATGGAAGAAAAACAAGCCGACTCCTCCTCACCCTTGCTCAACAACATCAAGCAGTCGGTGTGCCGCTGGTGCTTTCAGGACATGTCGCTCGACGACCTGTGCGTAGCCGCCAAAGGCATGGGCATCAAAGCCATCGACCTGGTTGGCCCCAACGACTGGGCCACCCTCAAAAAGCACGGCCTCGACTCGCCCATGTGCAACGGGGCCGAAATCAACCTCACCGACGGCTTCAACGACCCGCGCTTTCACGCCCAGCTGCAAAAGCAGTACAGCGAGATGATTCCGAAGGTGGCCGCCGCCGGCTACACCAACCTCATCTGCTTTAGCGGTAGCCGCCGGGGCATGAGCGATGAGGTGGGCCTGGCCAACTGCGTGCGCGGCTTGCAGCCCCTCATGGCCCTAGCCGAGAAGCACAAGGTGGTGCTCGTGATGGAGCTGCTCAACAGCAAAATCGACCACCACGACTACCAGGCCGACCGCACCAGCTGGGGCGTGGCGCTGGCTAAGAAGCTGGGCTCCGAGCATTTCAAGCTGCTCTACGACATTTACCACATGCAGATCGACGAGGGCGACGTGATTCGCAACATCACCGACCACCACGCCTACATCGCGCACTACCACACGGCGGGCGTACCCGGCCGCCACGAAATCGACGACTCGCAGGAGCTGAACTACCCGGCCATCATGCGCGCCATCAAGGCCACCGGCTTCCAGGGCTACGTGGCCCAGGAGTTTATTCCGACCAAAACCGACAAGCTGGCCTCGCTGCGCCAGGCGGTGCGCATCTGCGACGTGTAGCGCCCCCGGCCGGTGGTCGCCACCTTTTCCACCTATCCCACCCTTTCGCTTATGAAACTTCCTCTGCTATCCGGCGCGCTCGTGCTCGGCACTTTCACGCTGGCCCAGGCCCAGCAAGGCGGCAAGCCCGAAGACACCGAGGTGTACGAGCCGGTGCCCAAAGTAGTCGCCGCCAGCCCCAACCTGGCCCCGCCGCCCGCCGATGCCCTCGTGCTTTTCAACGGCAAAGACCTCAGCCAGTGGGTAATGACCGATGACCGTAACACGCCCGCCAAGTGGAAGGTAGCCGGTGGCGTCTTTACCGTCGACAAGAGCACCGGCAACATCGAAACCAAGCGGGCCTTCACCAACTACCAGCTGCACCTCGAATGGCGCGTGCCGGCCAACATCACCGGCACCGGGCAGGCGCGGGGCAACAGCGGCCTGTTTCTGGCCTCGACCGGCAAGGGCGACCTGGGCTACGAGCTGCAAATCCTGGACTCGTACAACAACAAGACCTACGTCAACGGTATGGCGGGCAGCATCTATAAGCAGCGCATCCCGCTGGCCAACCCCACCCGCAAGCCCGGCGAGTGGCAGTCGTACGACGTGATGTGGCTGGCCCCGACCTTCAAAGCCGACGGCTCGCTGCAAACGCCGGCCCGCGTTACGGTACTCTTCAACGGCATCGTGGTGCAGAACAACGTGGAGCTGGCCGGCCCCACGCAGTACATCGGCCAGCCCAGCTACAACGGGCAAAAAGGCGGGGCCGCGCCCATCAAGCTGCAATCGCACGGCGATAAGAGCGAGCCCGATAGCTTTCGGAATATTTGGATTCGGGAGCTGTAAAGCGCTTTTACCGAGCAGAAAGGCTAGCCTCACGGCTGGCCTTTTTTGTTTTGGGACAGTTGCAAGGCAGGTAATTACCCAGCAAAAAGGGTGACAAATGTCACGGTCAAATTGCGTCAGATGACGCCGTTTGCCGGGAGGGGGGACTCCCAATTTTGCCTCGGCAACCAGACCTCCCGCGACGGGAACGGAGGACTGCCAAAACCTTCACCATTATCCCCATGCAAACTCCCTCCAACGGCCCCAACCAGCCCCTTTACTACCAGGATGCCACGGCGCTGGCCGCCCTCATCCGCACCAAGCAAGTGACGCCCCGCGAAGTGGTGCAGGCGCACCTCGACCGCATTAGCGCCGTCAACCCCGCACTCAACGCCCTCGTGACCCTGCTGGCCGACGAGGCGTTGCAAGCCGCCGATGCGGCGGGTAAAGCCGTGATGAGCGGCGCGTCCCTCGGGGCCTTGCACGGCGTGCCGTTTACGGCCAAGGACTCCATCGACACCGCCCAGGTGCTCACGCAGCGCGGCTCGCCCATCTTCCGCGGCCGCATCCCCGCAGTGGATGCCACCAGCGTGGCGCGCATGAAGCAGGCGGGTGCCATCCTGCTGGCCAAAACCAACCTGCCGGAGTTCTCCTACTCCACCGAAACCGATAACCTGCTGACCGGCCGCTCCAACAACCCCTGGAACCTGGCCCGCACGCCCGGCGGGTCGAGCGGCGGCGAGTCGGCGGCCATTGCGGGCGGCCTCTCGCCACTTGGGCTGGGCACCGACCTGGCCATCTCCGTGCGCGGGCCAGCGGCTAATACCGGCATTATCGGCTTCAAGGCCACCCACGGCCGCATCCCGATGACGGGCATCTGGCCCCGCGTACCGCGGCGCAACTGGCACGTGGGCCCCATGGCCCGCAGCGTGCGCGACGTGGCGCTGGCTTACTCGCTGCTGGCTGGCCCCGACGGGCTGGACGGCTTCGCTACCCTGCCGCTGCACTTCGATACGGGAGTCGGCGCTACCCCCAGCCGGCCGCTGCGCGTGGGCTGGCTGGTGGAGCCCGGCTTCGGGCCCATAGCTGCGGAGGTGGCTGCCACCGTGCAGGCCGCGGCCGAAGCCCTGCACGGCGCGGGCTGCGTGGTAGAGCCAGTGCGCATCCCGGCCCTGGAGCAGGAGCACCCGTTGGCGCTCTTTAATCAGCTGCACGTAATGGAACTGAAGCCAGCCTTTGCCGAGGCCACGGCGGGCCACGAAGCCGAGATGTTCGCCATTTCGAAGGCCATGCTCAGCACCCCTGACACGGCTATGCAAACCTACGTCCTGGCCGAGCAAGCGGCCGAGCGGCTGCGCGACGGCTTTGCCGCCTACTTTCAGCGCTACGACGCGCTGCTGTGCCCCGTGCTGCCCCTGCCGGCCCACGCGCACGGGCTGTCCGAATTGGTTATTGATGGGCAGAAGGTGCCCGCGACCTACATTCAGAACGCGACCGTGCCGCTCAACGTGACCGGGCTACCGGGCTTATCCATGCGCTTCGGCACTAGCCACGACGGCCTGCCCATCGGCGTGCAGCTAGTTGGCAATTGGTGGGCCGAGTCGACGGTACTGCACTTGGCGGCCCTGCTGGAATCGGTGAGCCCAGTGCGCGACCTGCATCCTGAGATGTAGAAAAGTTTAATGCGTGCCGCGAGTGGCACGCGCTGCTAATGAAGCTGTTTGGGAAGTGCTCAGTAGGGAGTCCTTCCACGCGCAAACCCCACCCCCAGCCCCTCCCCTTCGGGAGAGGGGCCGGGGGTGGGGTCCGGCGGTAGGGTAGCTGCCCGACATGCACTTCCTAAACAGCTTCAATGACAAGCGATAAGTGGCAAAAGCCCTCCCACTACTGGGAGGGTTTTACGGCCAAGACCCCACCTGACATTCTAGCGCCGCAGGCGGCTCAGCGTCTCGCGCGACATGCCGAGGTACGACGCGACCATGTGCAAGGGCACGCGGTTGAACACGAGCGGGTAGGTTTTCTGAAATTCCAGGTACTTCGCCTCGGCTGGCGAGCTGATGAGGGAGAAAATGCGGCGCTGGCCGGCTTCGAAGCTGCGGGAAAGCAGCTGGTCGGAGAAAGTTTTCAGGGCCGGCATCTCGTGCATGAGCTCTTCCCAGGTCGGCTTGGTCCATGTAATGACGGTGGTGGCCGCCAGCGCTTCCATGTTGTACACCGAGGGCGTTTCGGTACGGTAGCTTTCCTGGTCCATCAGCCACCAGTTTTCGACGGCAAAGCGCAGGGTGTGGTCGGCGCCGTCTTCACTGAACCGGTAGAGCCGGCAGCAACCGCTGGCAATAAAGCAGTTGAGCCGCCATACCTCCCCTTCGTGCAGCAGGGATTGCCATTTGCGCAGCTTCCGCACTACGCAGCGGGCACGCAGCACCTCTATTTCGGCCTCGGTAAGGGCCGACTGCTGGCGAATGTACTGGGCAAACACATCAAACATGCGGACAAAAACAGCTGGCGGCGGGAAGCGAGTTGGCCGTAAAGTAACGGTGCCCGACTGTAGCAATAGCCCAGGCTTTCTGCTAGCGACTCACCGAGTACGTCTTCCGCTGCGGCCCCACGCCGGTAATCTTCACCGATTGCCAGCCGGCCGGCAGCGTAGTCTTGCGCTGCGTGATACCCAGCGGCGTGATATCCAGCCCGCCGAAGCCCATGAGCACGGCTTGCAGCACGCCGCCCGCGCCGGTGGCGAAGTAGGGATTAGTGCCGCCCTTGGTTTCGGCGATGACGCGGAAGGGCGGCAGCAAATTGGGTTGGTAGGCATCCTGGAAGAAGTGCCGCGCCTTGTCGCCGTCGCCCAGCCGGGCGTAGAGCAGGGCGAAGATGGCCTGCGTCATGGCGGGGGTGCCCTCGTTGGGCACGCGGGTTTCGTAGTAGGCGAGGTCTTTCTTGATCTGCGCGGGGTCGGTAATGGTCGTCAGCGGGAAGGCCAGCAGGTTCACGTCGCCCTGCTTGATGCCTTCGCCGTGGTAGGTGGCGTGCTCCTGGGTCACGCCGTTGGCCATTTTAAGAATGGGGATGTTCTGGGCCACCAGTGCCCAGTCGGCGTTGGCGGGGCGACCCAGCAGCTTGGCGGCGGCCGTGGCGGCGCGCAGGTTGGCCTGGGCGGCGGCGTTGGTAAAGGCGTCGTTATCGACGTTTTCGGCCCACTCGTCGGAGGCCACCACGTTCTTGATGTCGTAGTGACCGGGGCCGTTGCGCTCCACCCGGCTGGCCCAGAAGTCGGCCGTGGCCGAGATGATGGGCCAGCCCTTTTCGCGCAGCCACTCCTTATCCTGCGTCACGCAGTAGTACTGCCAGGCCGCCAGTCCCACGCAGGCCGAAATGTGGTGCTCAAACGGGCCGCTCAACGCCCACACCGGCGTTTCCTCCACGCCGGTATCGGCGCTTTCCCAGGGATACATCGCGCCTTTGTAGCCGTGGGCGAAGGCATTGCGCTTGGCCAGTTCCAAGCGATTGTAGCGGTATTCGACCAGCGACTTGGCGATGTCGGGGTGCAGCACGAGCAGCGCCGGGTACATCCACAAGTCGCTGTCCCAGAATACGTGGCCGTTGTAGCCCAGGCCCGAGAGGCCCATCGGCGAGGGCGAGTAGTCGGTACCCGCCCGCGAAAAGCTGTAGAGGTGGTACAGCATGCTGTGCACGTCCTGCTGGGCCTGGGCGTCGCCGACAATCTGAATGTCGCTCTGCCATAAATCCCGCCAGGCTTTCTCGTGAAAGTCAAGCAAGCGCTGGCGGCCTTCCAGGCGGGCGAAGATGGTGAGGCGCTCGGCCTCGTTGAGCGGGTCGGGGTGGTGGGCCGAGGTGATGCTGGAGCCCGCCACGGCGTAGGCGTACGACTCACCGGCCTTCAGCGTCCGGCTGAATTTCATGAGGTGCATATTGTTGTCCCACATCTCGTGGATCACGCGTGGCTCCTGCCCGTGCGGTTCGCTGAACAAGAAGCTGTTGGACGCGCACAGCGTGAGCTTGCCGGTGGGGCTCTTGGCCGACGAGGTGAGCAGGCTGAGCGTGGCGTGCGGGCGGTCGATTTCGTTGTAGTAGTTCTGCACGTCGCGCAGGGCGTCGGGGGCTTCCATCACGCTCGCGGCGGTGAGGGCCAGGTCCTTCTTGGCCGTGATGCGCACGTCCATGAGCACGGTGTAGGGTAAGTGCCGCAGCGCGTAGTACGTGTAGCTGATGCTGGCCCGGTCGCCGTAGTCGAAGGTGGTGGTAAGGCTGGCCCGCTGCATGTCGAGCTGCTGGCGAAAGTTGCTCGCGTCCTGAGCATTGAGGCGGCGGCCATCCACCTCCAGGTACATATTCAGCAGGTTGAAGCTGTTGAGGAAGTTGCTGACCCGGCCCCGGCCGTACTGGTCGTAGGCCCCGGCCAACACCACGTTTTTGACTTGAAACGGCACCGGGGCCGACACGATGCCCAGCATGCCGTTGGCCACCGTTACGCCGTAGTAGCGGCTGGGGTCGATGTGATCGGCGGCGATGCGCCAGGGGTCGGGGGTGGGCTGGGCGGCCAGCGGGGCGGCCCCGGCCAGCAGCAGCCAGGTGCCGAGCAGCGCCAGCCACCGGAGAGAGTTGGGTGGGAACATGGAGAAGGATAAAAAGCGGTCGGCAACCCGCCAGCGGCAGGCCCCGACCAGCGGGAAGCGCTGCCAGCCGGCAGCCCGTCAAAACTAAGCATCACCACTTGATTACCATGAAAATAACCTCGACCATTTGCAGTAATCGTTAGCACGCCGTACTATCGATTCCCAGATTTCGCATTACCTTCCCCCCGCAATCACCTATTCCTGATTGCATGCGCGTGGGTTGCTGCTTGTTAGCGCTTGCTAGCTCGCGGGCTGCCCGGGCGCAGGCTGCTCCACTCTATCCCCACCCGTTGACTACTTTTCCCGCTTCTTTCTGGCGGTCCTGGCTACTAGCAGCCCTGCTGCTAACGGGCCTGGCTGGCTGCGAGCCGGCCGCCCGCGAGCCCGTGTACCGCATTGGCTTTTCGCAGTGCACCACCGGCGACGCTTGGCGACGGGCCATGCTGGCCGGCATGGAAAAGGAGCTGAGCGCCCACCCCAACGTGCAGTTCCAGATGCTGGACGCGCACGACGACACCGAGCTGCAACGACGACACATTCAGGAGTTTATCCGGCAGCGCGTCGATGTGCTCATTATCTCGCCCAACCAGTCGGGGCCGCTGACTTCCCTTACCGAAGCGGCTTACAACCAAGGCATTCCGGTAGTAGTGCTCGACCGGCGCACGGCCTCGCCCAACTACACCGCCTACGTGGGCGGCAACAACCTCGAAGTCGGCCGCACGGCCGGCCGCTACGCCGCGCAGCTGTTGCACGGCTGGGGCCGCGTTATCGAAATAACCGGCCGTCCCGGCTCCTCCCCCGCCACCGACCGCCAGCAGGGCTTTGCCCAGGCCCTGGCCGCCAACCCCGGCCTGCAACTCGTGGGTCGGCTGGCCGGCGATTGGCAGCCCGGCTCGGTGCTGCGGCAGCTACCCGCCCTGCTACGCGCCCACCCCGAAACCACTCTGCTATTCGTGCACAACGACCCCATGGCCCGGGCCGCCCGGCAAGTCGCCCAGCAGCTGGGTCGGTCGGGGCTGCGCGTAATCGGCGTCGATGGCCTGCCGGGGCCGGGCAACGGCCTGGAGCTGGTGGCCGATGGCGTGCTGCAAGCCACGCTGCTGTATTCGCCGGGCGGCGAGGAAGCCATTCGCACCGCGCTGCGCATTCTGCACCACGAGCCGTTTACCAAGGATAACATCTTGGTGACGATGGTAATAGACTCGGCCAACGTGGGGGCCGTGCGCAGCCAGACCGAGCGGCTGGCCGTGCAGCAGCAAGACCTGCGGCGGCAGGAGGAGCGCTGGCAGGAGGGCCAGCAGCGCTACGCCACCCAGAAAATGCTGGTGTACCTGCTACTGGGCATCTTACTGGGAGCCATTTTATTGGGGGCGCTGGCCTGGCGCTCGTCGCGGCTCAATCAGCGCATCCGGCGCACGCTGGAGGGGCAGAATGCCGAAATCAGCGCCCAGCGCAACCGCATTGCCGAGCTGGCCGAGCAGGCCGCCGCCACCGCCGCCGAAACCCAGCGTACCTCCGAGGCCAAGCTGCGCTTTTTCACCAACTTCTCGCACGAGCTGCGCACGCCGCTCACCCTCATCTTGGGGCCGGTCGAGGATTTGCTTAGCAGCCCCACCAACCTCTCGGCGGCCCAGCGCCACGACCTGGGCCTGGTGCGTCGCAACACCCAACGGCTCTTGCAGCTCGTGAATCAGCTCATGGATTTTCGCAAAATCGACGTGGGCAAGATGGCCGTGCGCGCCACCGAGGGCGATTTGGTGGGCTTCGTGCGCGAAATCATGGACGTGTTTGAGAAAACCGCCCACCGCCGGGGCATCACCTTCCGGTTCGTGGCCGCCGAGCCGAGCATTTTCCTGTGGTTTGATGCGGATATTCTGGATAAGGTCTTTTTTAATCTGCTGTCCAACGCCTTCAAATTCACGCCCGACGGCGGCCAGATTCTCGTGAGCATCCGGCCCGATGCGGCTGCCAAAGTCGTAGAAGTCAGCGTTGAGGATAGCGGCCGGGGCATTGCGGAGGCTGACCAGCCGCACATTCTGGAGTGGTTTTACCAGGGTAGCCAGCCCTCGGCCAACAGCTCGGGGCTGGGCCTGGCGCTGGCCGAGGGCCTCACCCGGCTGCACCAGGGCACGCTGTCGTTTAGCAGCCAGCTGGGCCACGGCAGCACGTTCGTGGTGCGCCTGCCCCTTGAAAAGCCGGCGGCTTTCCTGGAAGCGGAGCCGGGGCTGACGCGCACGCTCAGCGCCGTCATTCTGCCCGATGAGGAGCTGCTTAGCCCGGTTGTTACCCCGGCCGCTACTCCCCCACCCGGCCGGCCCGAGGCCACCGCCCTCATCATCGAGGACAACGAGGAAGTCCGTGATTTTCTGGCGCAAAAGCTGCAACCATACTTTCAAGTGAGCACGGCGGCCGACGGAGCCGCTGGCCTACGCCTGGCTAGCGACACCATCCCCGACGTAATCGTGTGCGACGTGGGCCTGCCTAAGCTGAACGGCCTGGACGTAGCCGCCGCCCTCAAAGCCGACTGGCGCACCTCGCACATTCCGCTGGTGCTGCTCACGGCGCAGGTGGCCCCCGAGCAGCAGGTAGCCGGCGTGCAGGCCGGGGCCGACCTCTACCTCACCAAGCCCTTCAACCCGACCTTCTTACTGGAAAGCATCCGTACGCTGCTGCGCAACCGCGACCAGCAGCGCGAGCATTTCCGGCGGCAGCTGTCGGGGGCGGTACCCACCGCCGTGCCGCTGCGCATGGACCAGAAGTTTCTGGCCGATCTCTCCGCCATTATCGAGGGGCGGCTCGACCAGCCGGGGCTGAGCGTCGATGACATTGCCCACAGCCTGGGCGTGTCGCGCACCCAGCTCTACCGCAAGGTGAAGGCGCTGCTGGGCACCGGCGTTACGGAGTACATCCAGACCGTACGCCTGACCAAGGCCCGGCAGTTGCTGCTGCAAGAAGGCAGCACCATCGCCGAGGTGGCCTATCAGACTGGCTTTTCTTCGCCTTCCTACTTCTCGACGGCCTTCAAAGGCAAGTACCAGGTCTCGCCTTCCGAGTTCAAAGCCCTCCACACGCCTTTGCGCAGCTGACCGATTTTTGAAATCCTGGCACAAAACCTAATGCCAGCGCCTAGGTGAGTTAGCACTCACTTTTATTTTTATTACTGATAAACAAATACTTACTCAGCAAACCGAATTCACGCACCAATTTTGAATGAAATTGATACCCTGCCGAATGCCTGCTAAGACAGCGGCCCGGACTTTTGAGCAAACGATTAGCTCATGGTTCAGCGCAAGGTTCTCTTTTGGTCGATTGTCACGGCACTCGGCGGCTTCCTATTCGGCTTCGATACGGCCGTTATCTCGGGGGCCGAGAAAGCCATTCAGCAGCTCTGGGGCCTGAGTGCCTTTGAGCACGGGTTCACCATTTCCATCGCGCTGATCGGGACGGTGCTGGGCGCGATTTTCGGCGGCATCCCGAGCGACCAGCTGGGACGCCGCCAGACGCTGCGCTGGATTGCGGTGCTCTACTTAGTATCGGCGGTGGGCGCGGCGCTGGCCCCGTCGTGGGTACCGTTCTTGCTGTTCCGCTTCCTGGGCGGGCTGGGCGTGGGTGCGTCGTCGGTCACGGCCCCGCTCTACATCTCCGAGATTTCGCCGGCCGACTCGCGGGGCAAGCTCGTGGGCTTGTTTCAGTTTAATATTGTCTTTGGGATTCTGGCCGCCTATCTTTCCAACTACCTGCTGGCCAACGTGGGCGACCATTCGTGGCGGCTCATGCTGGGCGTGCAGGCGGTGCCAGCGGTGGCCTTTTTGCTCTTCCTGTTCCGGGTGCCCGAAAGCCCGCGCTGGCTGCTGCTGCACGGCCGCGTGGCCGAGGGCAAAGAGGTGCTGCGCCTCATCAGCCCCGCCACCGTGGAGGCTGACACGGCCGCCATTCTCACGGCGCAAGCGGTGGCGGGCCAGCAGAGCGAGTCGCTGTGGGCCAGCCAGTACCGCACGCCGGTGCTGCTGGCCGTGGCCTTCGCGTTTTTCAACCAGGTATCGGGCATCAACGCCATCATCTACTACGCCCCGCGCATTTTCGAGATGACGGGGCTGGGCCAGGGCGCGGCGCTGCTGTCGTCGGCGGGCATCGGGCTGGTTAATTTTTGCTTTACCCTGCTGGGCGTCAACGTCATCGACCGCTTCGGCCGGCGCACGCTCATGCTGGTGGGCTCGCTGGGGCTCATCGGCACGCTGGGACTGGTGGCCATGGCCTTCTACACCCAGCGCTTTCAGCTCTTTGGCGGGCTGCTGGTACCGGGACTGCTCTTCGCCTACATCGCCTTTTTTGCTTTTTCGCAGGGCGCGGTTATCTGGGTTTTCATCTCCGAGATTTTCCCCAACGCCGTGCGGGCCAAGGGCCAGGCGCTGGGCTCCAGCACGCACTGGGTCATGGCCACGCTCATCGCCTTCACTTTCCCCTACTTCGCCGAGCGGCTGGGCGGCGGCAACACCTTCGCCTTCTTCTGCGGCATGATGGTGCTGCAACTGGTATTCGTGCTGCGCTTCATGCCCGAAACCAAAGGCACCAGCCTGGAAGGCGTCGAGAAAACGCTCGTGATGCACTAATAGGGAGTTATGAGTTATGAGTTAGAAGTTATGAATTGGCTTTCAGCCTCTTTACTTCCCGCTCCCAACAATCCATAACTCATAACTTCTAACTCATAACTCATAACTCATAACTCCACCAACATGCCCATCACCTGCTTTGGCGAAATGCTCTGGGACGTCCTGCCGACGGGCAAGCAGCCCGGCGGGGCTCCGCTCAACGTGGCCGTGCACCTGCACAACCTGGGCCTCGAAGCCCAGCTGGTGAGCCGCGTGGGCCACGACGACCTGGGAGCCGAGCTGCTGGAATTTGTCGAGAATAAAGGACTGACTACCCGCTACATCCAGCACGGCGAAACCCACCTCACGGGCGTGGTGAAGGCTAACGTGAGCGACAGCCACGAGGTCACCTACAAGATCGTACAGCCCGTAGCCTGGGACTACATTCAGTACGAAGACGAGCTGGGACCGCTGGCCGAGCACGCCGAGGCGTTTGTGTTCGGCAGCCTGGCCGCCCGCAGCCCGGCCACCCGCGAAACGCTCTACCGCCTGCTGCAACGCGCTCCCTTCAAGGTGTTCGACGTGAACCTGCGCGCCCCGCACTACTCGCGCAGCGTGGTTACCTACCTGCTGCGCCAAGCCAATCTGGTGAAGCTCAACCACCACGAGCTGGCCGAGCTCATGGGCTGGTTCGGGGCCAGCCCTGACGAGGAAACCGCCCTGCACTGGCTGGCCGAGCGCTTCCAGCTGCAAGCCGTGTGCGAGACCAAGGGTGCTGACGGGGCCGTGCTCTGGACCGGGCAGCGCCTCTACCGCAGCCCCGGCATCGCGGTGCGGGTGCAGGATACCATCGGCAGCGGCGACGCCTTTCTGGCGGCCCTGCTCAAGGGCTGGCTGGCCGGCCAGCCCCCGGCCGAAGCGCTAGCCTTTGCCTGCGCGGCGGGCTCGCTGGTGGCGACCTACCAAGGCGCCACGCCGGCCATCTCGGCGGCCCAGGTAGCCTCGCTGGCCGAGTCGGTCGCTTGATTTTTTGCTTGCTTATCACAGCATTATGAAACTTCGCTACGCTTCTTCTTTCCCGTTCCTCACCCTACCCGCAGCCACCTTGCTGCTGGCGGGCCTGGCGGTGGGCTGCAACCAAGCGGCTAAAACCGACTCGGCCACTACGACCGCCGGACCACCGGCGGCGACCGCCAGCAACAAGGCCGACTGGTGGAAGGAAACCGTGGTGTATCAACTGTATCCGCGCAGCTTTCAGGACAGTAACGGCGACGGCGTGGGCGACCTGAAGGGCATTACCTCGCGGCTCGACTACCTGAAAAGCCTCGGGGTGGGCACGGTGTGGCTGAACCCCATCTACGCCTCGCCCAACGACGATAACGGCTACGACATCAGCGACTACCGAGCAATCATGCCGGAGTTCGGCACCATGCAGGATTTTGACACCCTGCTCCAGGGCATGCACGGGCGTGGCCTGAAGCTGGTGATGGACCTAGTGGTGAACCACAGCAGCGACGAGCACGCCTGGTTTAAGTCGGCCCGGGCCTCGCGCACGAGCCCCTACCGCGACTTCTACTACTGGTGGCCCGCCGAGAAGGGCACCCCGCCGGCCCGCTACAGCACCTTCGACGTGAAGCACGACGCCTGGCAATACGACGCGCCCACCAAGAGCTACTACCTGCACTACTTCTCCAAAAAGCAGCCCGACCTGAACTGGAACAACCCCAAGCTGCGCCAGGAAGTGTATAAAATCATGCGCTTCTGGCTCGATAAGGGCATCGACGGCTTCCGCATGGATGCTTTTCAATTCGTGGCCAAGGATCCCAGCTTCCCACCCATCCCGGGCGTGACGGAGAGCACCTTCACCAACGCTTACAACCACGGCCCCCGCCTGCACGACTACCTCCAGGAGATGAACCGCGAGGTGCTGAGCCACTACAACGTGATGACCGTGGCCGAGGGCGCGGGCCGCAACGTGACCGAGGCCATGCTCTTCGTGGATCCCGCCCGCAAGGAGCTCAACATGACCTATCACTTTGAAGGCGTGGGCGTCGGCAATAATGCTGACACCTACAAGCTCACCGACCTCAAGCGGGTGTTTACGAAGTGGGACAGTGCCTTTGCCCAGAAGGGCTGGCAGGCCATCGACCTCGGCAACCACGACCAGCCGCGCATGGTGAGCAAGTTTGGCGACGACCGCCCGACCTTCCGCGCCCCCTCAGCCAAGCTGCTCAACACCTTCCTGCTGACCATGCGCGGCACGCCCTACTGCTACAACGGCGACGAGCTGGGCATGACCAACAGCCAATTCAACGGTATCGCCGACTACCGCGACGTGGCCGCCCGCAACGCCTATACCCTGCTCAAACAGCAGAAGGGCGACGAAAAGGCGTTCTTCCACACCTTAGCCCGCTTCTCGCGCGACAACAGCCGCACGCCCTTTCAGTGGAATGCCTCGCCCCAGGCCGGCTTCACCACCGGCACGCCCTGGCTGAAGGTCAACCCCAACTACGTGACCATCAATCAAGCTGCCGAGGAAAAGGACTCCAGCTCGGTGCTGCACCACTTCCGCCGCGCCATTGCCGTGCGCAAGCAGCATAAGGCGTTGATCTACGGGCAGTACCAACTGCTCGACGCGGCCAACCCACACGTGTACGCCTACACCCGCACGCTGGGCGGCGAGAAGGTGCTGGTGGTCCTCAATTTCTCTTCGGCACCCCGCACCTGGGAACTACCGGCTGGCCTCGTCCCCAGCGGCCAGCCCTGGCTCAATAACTACCCCACGGCCCCCACCGGCCCGGCCCTGGCTTTGCAGCCCTGGCAGGCCGTGGTGTACAGCCTGCGCTAGCTCCTCCTCTATTCCCGCTCACTTCTTCCAGGTTTCTCGCGGCTTCAGCGCCTACTGCGGTCTATTTCCGAAATCGATTCCGATAGTTAGCAACCGCCGCGAGCTCACAGAATTTTCCCACTCTTCATCCTTTTCACCCATGCGTAACACCAGTTACTCAACCCACCAAACCTACGAGCAGCCGGCCGCCCGGTCGTCTTTGGGCCGCAAGCTGCTGCTGGCTACTCTTTTCCTCCCGATGCTTGGCCACGCCCAAACGGCGCGGGAAGTTTCGGGTAAAGTTGTTGATGGTACCGGTGCCGGCCTGCCCGGCGTAACGGTACTCGTAGCGGGCACTTCCGTCGGGGCCAGCACCGGGGCCGATGGTACCTTCCGTCTGCAAGTGCCGGCCACGGCTACCTCGCTCACGGTTTCTTTCGTGGGCTACGCCAAGCAAACGGTAGACATCACGGGTAAAACCAACGTAACCGTGACGCTCAAAGACGATGCCCAGGCGCTGGGCGACGTGGTGGTAGTAGGCTACGGCACGGCCCGCAAGCAGGACGTGACCGGGGCCGTATCGGTGCTGGGTGAAAAAGAATTCAACCGTGGCACGTTCACCTCACCCGACCAACTCATTCAGGGCCGGACCTCCGGCGTACAGGTAACCAACAGCAGCGGGCAACCCGGCGGGGCGGCTACCATCAAAATTCGCGGTAACTCGGCCGTAACGGGCTCGGGCCAGCCCCTGTACGTGGTGGATGGCGTGCCGCTCGACGGCCGCTCGGCCCGCCCGGGTCTGGTGGCCTCGGCCGACGTAGGAACAGGGGCCGACAGCAACCCGCTCAACTTCCTCAACCCCGACGACGTGGAGTCGGTAACGGTGCTCAAAGACGCTTCGGCCACTGCTATCTACGGTTCGCGTGCGGCGTATGGGGTAGTGCTTATTACCACCAAAAAGGGGAAGACGGGTGCGCCTACCCTGGCCGTAGGGGCCTCTAATGGCTTCTCCACCCTATTACGCCGCCCCAAATATTTGGATGCCAGCCAGTACCGGCAGGCCCTCACGTACTACGGCGTCAACAACGGTGACAAGGGCGGCGACGCCGATGCGTTGAAGGAGATTCTGCGCACCGGTTACCTGCAGAACTACACCGTAGCCATGAGCGGCGGCGGCGAAACGGGACGCTACCGCCTGTCACTTGGCTACCTCGACCAGAACGGCATCGTGCGCAAAACGGGCTTCAAGAAGTTTAGTGCCAACCTCTCGACCAACCTGCAATTCCTGGAAAGCAAAAAGCTAGGGTTGGATATAAATATTGCCACCAGTCAGTTCCGCGAGCAACTGGCCCCCATCACCACCGATGCCGGCTACCGGGGCTCGCTCATCGGGCAGGCCTTGCAGTGGAACCCCACCCAGAACCTGCGCAATGCCGACGGCTCGCTCTTCATCCAGGCCGGCGACGTGGTAAACCCGTTGGCCGCCCAGGAGTTGTACAACGATAACTCGCGTGTGACAACCATTCTGGCCAGCGCCGCGCCCTACTACAAGTTCACCGATTGGCTTCAGTACCGGGCGCTGGTGAGCGTGAACTACAATACCGGCGAGCGGCGCACCTCCATCGACCAGCGTCTGATCAACTACCCCGGTATTGAAGGCCAGGGTTTTGCCAGTATCAGCCACAATGAGTTGCTGACCCAGCAAATCGCCCATACTCTCAACTTCAATAAACAGATTGTCGGCGATTTCAACCTGAACGCGCTGCTGGGCTACGAGTACACGAAGTTTGCTAACTCGGGCTCCAACGTCAACGCCTTTGGTAACCGGGATGCGGGCGGCTTCGGCGCTTTCGGCCTCGACTACACCAACTACATCCAATATTCAGGCAGCGGCAACCGCCAGATATCGTCGTTTGTTGATCCCTCCTCAGCGCTGCAATCAGTCTTTGGCCGGGCCATCCTCAACTTTAAAGAGCGCTACGTACTCACGGCCACCCTGCGCCGCGATGAGAGCAGCAAATTTGGCCCGAACAACCGGGTAGGCTATTTCCCCTCCTTTGCCGTGGCCTGGGATTTGGGTCAGGAAGCCTTTTTCCCGGCCGAGCGCCTCAGCCAGCTCAAGTTTCGGGCAGGTTACGGACGCACTGGCAACCAAGAGTTTCCAGCTGGCTCGGCGCAGTACCGCTACACGCTGGACAACAACGGTGCCCAGTCGCCCCTCAACGACCGCAATGATGACTTGAAGTGGCAATCGGACGCCCAATTCAATGCGGGCGTTGATATTGGCGCTTTCAACAACCGGGTCACTTTCTCAGCCGACTATTTCTACAAGACTACCACCGACCTGCTCTTTCCCAAAACGCCGGGTGAACCCCGCCCCGCTAACGCCGCCATTCGCTGGGAAAACCTCGACGGCAAAATCGTCAACAAGGGTGTAGAACTAGCCTTGAATACTGCCATTGTGCGCAATGATAAGGTTGACGTGGGCTTCAACGCCAACGCTACTTTCATTCGCAATGAGGTATCCAACCTGCCAGGTCCCTTCATCCCAACCGGGGCGATCAACGGCCAGGGCCTGTCGGGCGCGCTGGGGCAGCGGATCACCAACGGTTATCCTATCAACGCCTTCTTCCTGCCCCAGTATAATGGCCTCACCGACCAGGGGCTAAACAACATTGGCCCTATCGTGTACGCCGGCAGCCCGAACCCGCGCACCCTGCTGGGCTTGGGTCTCAACGCCCGCTATGGTAAAGTATCGCTGATAGCCAACATGACCGGGGTATTCGGGCAGATGATTTACAACAACACGCTCAACGCAGTAGGAGCAGTAGGAGGTATCGGTGCGGGTAAAAACATTGCCCTTTCCACCTTCGAAAACCCGGTGAAAGAATCGACTGGCAACCCGACGGCGGCCTCGACTCGCTACCTGGAAAAAGGTAACTACCTCAAGATGTCGAACATCACTGTCTCCTACTCTTTTGGCGACGTAGCAAGCTTCATAAAAGGTGCCCGCATTTACGCTACCGGTCAAAACCTGTTTGTGATTACCAAATACACCGGCTTCGACCCGGAAATCAACACGGTGAAGCAGGGAGCCAACCAAGTGCCCTCGGTAGGCATCGACTACCTGGCCTACCCCAGCGCCCGCACCTTCACATTCGGCGTCAACTTCTCTCTGTAATCTTTATTTCCCCCACCCACTATGCGCTATTTTAAAATTGGCGGGGCCGCCGCCGCACTCGCGTTGCTTCAGCTAACCAGCGGCTGCGCGATAAACGAAAAGCTGGAAGGCCAGCTCACGGAGGACCAGATTCCGAAGGGTGACCCTTCGGCCCTGCTCCAAGGCGTGTACAACGCGCAGCGCGACCCCATCCAGGGCTGCGTGAGCGTATTTGCCCTCGAAGAAGTATCCACTGACGCCCGTATTATGCCCACCCGCGGGCCAGACTGGGACGACAACGGCAAGTGGCGTGCCCTCTACAATCACACCTGGGACGCCCAAAATGAGCGGGTGCGCGACACCTACACGCAGCTCAACGGCATTATCTACGCCGCTACCGACTTGCTGCGCTTTTCGCCTACCACTCAGCAGCAGGCCGAAGCCCGGTTTCTGCGGGCCTGGGCCAGCTACTTGGTGCTCGATCTCTACGACCAAGTGCTGTACCGCGAGCCCGGCGAAACGCTAAGCACGCTGGCCCGGGTGCGCAAGGGCACGGAGGCCCTCAACTTCATCATCAGCGAAATCACGGCCATCCAGGCTAACCTGCCCGATGGCCGCGCCGGCCAAGCCAACAAGAATGCTGCCCGGGTACTGCTGATGAAGTGCTACCTCAACAAAGGGGTGTACGCCAACCGCCAAAGCCCCACCTTCGCCGCAGCCGATATGAATCAGGTTATCAGCCTGGCCGACCAGATTATCAACAGCAACAAGTATTCTTTCACCTCCAACTTCTTCGACAATTTCGCGCCTAATAACACGGCCATCGGCTCTGAGAACATCTTCACCCAGGAAAATACCTTCGGC
>CAJYVK010000300.1 GCA_913778455.1 uncultured Hymenobacter sp.
GGCTGAGCAAAAAGCTTTTGTGGCGCAGCCACACGGCCTCGGGGTGGGTGGCCTCGTAGCCGGGCGGCATTTTCTTGAGCTGCTCGCCTTGCAGACCCAGCGGGAAAAACTGCCGGGCCTCGGGCTCGGCCAGCAGCGCGTGCAGGCCCTCGGGCGAGTAGTCGATTTCCTGCCGGATGGCGGCCAGCTGCTCCTTGGTCGGCTCGTAGAGGCCGCCGGCCACCAGCGTCTGGCCGTTGGCCCCAATCTGCACGTAGCGGCCGGGCAATTCGGAGTGCTTACCGCCGGGGGCGAAGTAAGCCGAGAAGTGCGTTTTATAAGGCACTTTCACCTTGGAAAACCGCACGTCGCGGTAGATGCGAAAGATGCACTTTTTGGGGTCGAGGCCAGCCAGGGCGGGCTCGTCCTGCACCAGCTCGCGCAGCCAGTAGGCTACGTCCTGCTCAAAGTCGGCGCGCAGGCGGTCGTAGGTGGCTTTGTGGTCCTGAAACCACTCGCGGTCGTTGTGTTGGGCGAGGGCGTGGAGAAAGTCGAGCAGAGCGGCGGGGTTCATGGGTGCAAAGATGGGGCGGCGAGCGGTTGGCGCGAACCTGCGCATACTAGCGGACAGCCCGTTGCCGTTACGGATGAGCTTACTCCTTTCGGCGTTGCACCTTGCGTGCCGATAGCGCGGGGCGGGACCCGACGCTATCAACCACTCCTTTTTTGCCTTATTTCCCCTTGCGCTTTCTTACGCCGCTACTTCTGCTCGTGCTGGCCCGGCCCGCCACCGCCCAGCCCACCAGCCGCCCCGATTTCTGGGCCCAGCAGCTCACCTACGCCCGGGTGCAGGCGGCGCACGCCCGCTGCTGGCCGGGCCTGCTGGCGCGGCTCCAGGAGCGGCGTCTCGACCCGGCGCGACTAGAGGTGTTCTTCCGCCTCATCAAAACCCGCCGGGCGCTGGAGGTATGGGCCCGCAACCAGGGCGACGCGGCTTTTCTGCCGCTGGGCAGCTACCCGCTGGCGGCAACCTCGGGCACGCTGGGGCCCAAGCGCCGGGCCGGCGACGGCCAGGTACCCGAGGGCTTCTATACCATCGACCGCTTCAACCCGCAGAGTGCCTACCACTTGTCGCTGGGCCTCGACTACCCCACGCCCGACGACGTCCTGGCCACCGGCCTGGCCGACCCCGGCGGCGATATTTTTTTGCACGGCTCCGACGTAACGGCCGGCTGCCTGCCCCTCACCGACGCGGGCATCGAGGAAGTGTACCTGCTGGCCACGGCGGCCAGGGCGGCCGGGCAGGCCACCATCAGCGTGCACCTCTTCCCTTTTCCTTTGACGGAAAGCGAGTTGCAGCAACGGGCAGCCAGCCCCCACGCCGCCTTCTGGCGCGGGCTGGCCCCCGGCTACGCCTACTTCGAGCAGCACCGCACGCCCCAGCCCCCGGCTCAGTACGCCGCGCCCGCGCCGGCCACGCGGTAGGTGGGATCCTCGAGAATGTTGACTTCGACCAGCGCCCCGGCGCGGCCCAGCAGGTGGCGGCAGTCAGGGCTGAGGTGGCGCAGGCGCAGGGTTTTGCCGGCCCGCTGGTAGCGCTCGGTAAGCTTGTGCAGGGCGTCGAGGGCCGACATGTCGGCCACCCGGCTCTCCTTGAAATCCAAGATAACCTCCTGCGGGTCGTGGGCCACGTCGAATTTTTCACTAAAGGCCTGCACCGAGCCGAAGAACAGCGGGCCGTAGAGCTCGTAATGTTTTACACCCTGGGCATCAACGTAGTGGCGGGCGCGGATGCGCTGGGCATTTTCCCAGGCAAAGGCCAGGGCCGATACCACCACGCCCAGCAGCACGGCCAGCGCCAGGTTTTGGGAGATGGCCGTGATGGCCGTCACGAGCAGCATCACAACCACGTCGGTGCGCGGCATGCGCCGCAGGATGCGCAGGCTGGCCCACTCAAACGTGGCGATAACTACCATGAACATCACGCCCACCAGCGCCGCCAGCGGCAGCCGCTCGATGAGCCCGGCACCGGCCACCACGAAGCCGGCCAGCGCCAGCGCCGCCACCACGCCCGAGAGCCGCCCACGCCCCCGCGATTCGAGGTTGACCATCGTCTGCCCGATCATGGCGCAGCCGCCCATGCCGCCGGTGAGGCCCGAGGCCACGTTGGCCAGGCCCTGGGCCACGCAGTCCTGGTTGCTGCGGCCCCGGGTGTCGGTTATCTCGTCTACTACGGTGAGGGTCAACAGGCTTTCGGTGAGGCCCACCAGCGCCATGATGACGGCGTAGGGCAGCACCACGGCCAGCGTGTGCCAGGTGAGCGGCACCTGCGGTAAATGCGGCGTGGGCAGCCCGCCCGCGATAGAGGCAATGTCACCCACGGCCTTGGTGGGCAGCCCGCCGCCAATCACCAGCGCCGACACCACGATAATGGCCACCAGCGAAGCCGGCACGGCCTTGGTCAGCTTGGGCAAGAAGTACACGATGGCCATCGTAAGGGCCACCAGCCCCGCCATCAGCAGCAGAGCCGGGCCGCTGAGCCAGTGCTCGCCCCCCGCCGCATCGCGCACCTTAAATTGCTCGAGCTGCGCCATAAAGATAATGATGGCCAGTCCGTTGACGAAGCCGTACACCACCGGCTGCGGCACCAGCCGAATGAACTTGCCCAGCCGCAGCAGCCCGATGGCAATCTGGATGAGCCCCATCAGCACCACGGCCAGAAACAAATACTCGATACCCTGCTGGGCCACCAGGCTCACGATCACCACCGCCACCGAGCCCGCCGCGCCCGATATCATGCCCGGCCGGCCGCCCAGCACGCTCGTGACCAGGCAGATAACAAACGCCGACCCAATGCCCACCAGCGGGCTGATGTGGGCCAGCAGGGCAAAGGCCACTACTTCGGGTACCAGGGCGAGCGCCGTGGTGAGACCGGCTAGAATTTCGTCTTTTACGTTGACTTTATACTGGGCTAAATTGGAAAGGGCAAACGACATACTATGCTGAGAATAAGGCAAAAGAAAAGCCGCACGCTTCTGATAGGAAGCGGCGGCACCGTGGCTTTTGGCTCGTACTCAGGGTGGAGTAAGCTTGAAAATAAAAGGTTGGTAGAAAGGCATAAGCAACCGCAAAGATACGCTCTGCTGTAGCGTAAGCGTTAGCTTGCGGTGAGCGGAGCGAGCAAATACGTGAGCGAACGCATACTGACGTGCCTGCTCGCTGCGCCCGCCGCCAGCTAACGCTTACGCTACATGCCTGTCGGCACGGTTTTTTCGTTTAGCGGGCCAGCACCTTTTGCATTTAGACTTATGCACCGGCTTTTGCTTGCTCTCTCTGCTTTGTTTTTTTTCGCGCAATCGGCTACTGCCCAGCGGCCTACTGACAAGTGGTACTTTGGCCGACAGGCGGGGCTCGACTTCAGTAGCGGCACCCCTACCCCGCTGCTCGACGGGGCCATGACTACGTACGAGGGCTGCGCCACTGCCACGACCAAGCGCGGCGAGCTACTCTTCTACACCGATGGCCAGACGGTGTGGAACCGCCAGCACCAGCCCATGCCCAATGGCCGCCGCCTCATGGGCAGCGGCAGCAGCACGCAGTCGGCCCTTATCGTACCCGACCCTGGCTCGGGCAACATTTTCTACATCTTCACGGTGGCCCCGCAGGGGGCGCCCGACGGCCTGCGCTACTCGGTGGTGGACATGACCCGCGACAGCGGGCTGGGCGACGTACCACGGGCCAACAGCCTGCTCGTGACCCCGGTAGCTGAGAAGCTGGCCGCCGTGCGCCACGCCAACGGCCGCGACGTGTGGGTAATAGCCCACCGCTGGAACTCCAGCGCCTTCGTGGCTTTTTTGGTTACGGCCGAGGGCGTAGGCAGCGGCAAGCCCGTCATGAGCAACGTGGGCAGCATGAACGCCGGGCCGGGTCGCAACGCCATCGGGGCGCTCAAGTTTTCGCCCGACGGCACCAAGCTGGCGGCGGCGCTGTGGCGCGAGAACAACAAGTTTGAGGTCTATGACTTCGACCGCAGCACCGGCAAGGTGAGCAACGCCCGCAGCTTCGGGCCTTACCAGGAAGCCTACGGCGTCGAGTTCTCCCCCGATGGCCGCCTGCTCTACGGCACCTGCAACGGTAATACCAAGGATAACAAAGCCCCCACCGTGAGCGAGACGCAAATCATGCAGTTTGACCTCAACACCCGGGCCGCCGTGCCGGTGGGCCACTCCGCCAATCACAAAATCGGCGCTTTACAGCGCGGGTCAGACGGTAAAATCTACGTGGCCCGCGAGGACAATTCCTTCCTGGGCGTCATCAGCCAGCCCAACGCCAGCGGTCCGGCCTGCGGCTACGTCGACGATGGCCTGCAACTGGGGGGGCGGCGCAGCAAGCTGGGGCTGCCGGGCTTCGTCACCGAGCCCTAGCCGACCGCAGTGGCGCGGGCGCGCCGGAACTAATTGGCTGGGCTGGGCTATTTTTACCAAAAATTAGCCTATGAAATCCCTTTTTCCCACGGCCTTCTTTCGGCTGCTCATTTTTGCCCTGCTCGCTGGGGGCGGCTCTTTCCTTACTGCCTGCAAACAAAATCAGGAAATTCCTGACTACGCGGCGGCCGACGCGGCTACCTTGCAGAAGTACGTGGCCGACAATGCCATTACCAACGCTCAGAAGCAGGCCTCGGGCCTGTACTTCATCCCCGTGACGACCAATACCTCGGCCCCGCTGGCCACGGCGGGCAAGGTGGTATCGATTTTATACACCGCCAAACTGCTCAATGGTACCGTATTTGACGCCACCTCGCAGCGCGACAATACGCCGCTGAGCTTCACCTACGGCACCGACCGAGTGCTGGCGGGTATTGAGGAGGGCCTGTCGATGATGCACCTGGGCGATAAGGCGATCCTGCTGATTCCCTCGGGGCTGGCCTACGGGTCCAACTCGTCGACCAACGTACCGGCCAATTCTATTATTCGCTTCGAGATTGAGTTGACAGACATCAATTCAAGCTACGCCGTGCCCGACGACAACCTCATCACGCGCTACCTGACCAAGAACAACATCACGACCGCCCAGAAGCAGGCCTCGGGTCTGTATTTCGTACCCACGACTGTCAATACTGCCGGCACGCCCGTCGCGGCGGGCAATACCGTATCGGTACTGTACACTGGTAAGTTTTTGAACGGCACGGTCTTCGACGCCACCTCCCAACGCAATAACACGCCCTTCAGCTTCGTAGTGGGTGCCACGCCCAAAAACGTTATCGCTGGCTTCGACGAAGGTGTGAGCCTGATGCGCAAGGGTGAAAAAGCCACGCTGCTCATTCCGTCGGCGCTGGCCTACGGTGCCACGGGCTCGGGCAACACCATCGCCCCTAACACGGTGCTCGTGTTTGATATCGAGGTGGTAGACGTCAAGTAAGCGACTCCCCCTCAACCTTACCCACCCGCGAAAGGCCCGGCGTAGCTGCTTGCTGCGCCGGGCCTTTCTGGCGTAGCGGCCGGGCCAGCCAGCTGGCCGATTTCCTCTCTGACGCCCAGAGTGGGCGTATTTTGCGGCCGTGCCTGCTCCCGTTCTCTCCGCCGCCGATTACGCCCAAGGCCTTGCCGCGGGCCAGCGCGGCACCCTGGCCCGCGCCATTACCCTCGTTGAAAGCACCTTACCCCAGCACCAGGCGCTGGCCCAGCAAGTGCTGCAAGCCGTGCTGCCCCGCACCGGCGGGGCGCTGCGGCTGGGCATCACGGGCGTACCGGGCGTGGGTAAAAGCACGTTTATCGAGGCGCTGGGGCTGTATTTGGTGGAAAAGCTGGGCAAGCGGCTGGCCGTGCTGGCCGTAGATCCCAGCTCGCCGCGCGGCGGGGGCAGCATTTTGGGTGATAAAACCCGGATGCCGCAGCTGGCGGCGCACCCGCGGGCGTTTATCCGGCCCTCGCCGGCGGGCGGCAGCCTGGGCGGCGTAGCCCGCGCCACCCGCGAGGCGCTGCTGCTGTGCGAGGCCGCCGGCTACGACGTCATTTTCGTTGAGACCGTGGGCGTGGGCCAAAGCGAGGTAACGGTGCACGGCATGGTCGATTTCTTTCTGCTGCTGATGCTAGCCGGAGCCGGCGACGAGCTCCAGGGCGTGAAGCGCGGCATTATGGAAATGGCCGACGCGCTGCTCATTACCAAGGCCGACCAGGGCAACGAGGCTGCCGCCCGCCGCGCCGCCCGCGACTACGAGGGAGCGCTGCACTTATTTCCCCCTACCGCCTCGGGCTGGACCGTTCCCGTGCGCACCTGCTCGGCGTTGAGTGGCGCGGGCCTGCCCGAAGCCTGGCAGCTCATTGAAGACTACGCCACACGCACCCAGGCTAGCGGCTACTGGCAGCAGCGCCGCGCCCAGCAGCAGCTGCAGTGGCTGCAAGAGGCCGTGCGGCAGGCGCTGGAGGCGCAATTCTACGGCCGGGCCGGCGTCCAGGACGCGTTACCTGCGGTGCGGCAGGCCGTGGCCGAAGGGCGGCTCACCCCGTGGGCGGCGGCCGGCGAGCTGCTACGGCACTAGCCCGCCCGCACCTTGCTATTCGATTATTTTATTACGACAATAAACTGAAAGTCAAGCCCCCAGGTCTTTATTTGGCGTTGGCTCGCCGGCGGGGTAGCCGCGCCCAGCCACGGCCGGCGGGGTGTTTATTTGCAGGCATGAGGAGTGGGCCGCGTTTTAGCAAATATAGTTGGGGAGTAATCTTGACCTTGCTGCTGCGCCCGGCCAGCGGCCACGGCCAGGCTGGGCCGCTACCTCCCGTGCCTGACACGCTGCGGGCGGCCGTTGCGGCCAAGCCCACCGATGCGGCCACTTTATTGCGCGTAGCCCAGGCTTACCTGGAGCCCTTCGACTCGACGGGCGTGGTGGCTTATACCCAGGCGGCCGAGCGGGCAGCCTACCAAACCCGGCAGCCCCTGCTGGCTGGCCGGGCGCTGGACTTGCGCGGCGACTATTACCGCCAGGCTGGGCAGGCCCGACTGGCGCTGCCCTTGCTGCGCCGCGCGGGCGAGCTACTGGCCACGGCACCCGCCGGACAGCAGGCGCAGCAGCGCTATCACCTGGGCATGGCTTACGGCGACCTCGGCCAGCCCGGCCAAGCGCTAGTGCTATACCGCGAGGCGGTGCAGCTAGGCACGACCGACCGCCACCTACGCGCCGATATCTACAATTCACGCGGCCTGGTGTACTACCGCCAGCACCGGTTCGACTCGGCGGTGGCCAATTATTTCCGGGCGCTGCGCCTCACGCCCGGCCTGCCCAGCACGGGCACGGAGTCGGCCACGCTGGGCAATCTGGGCCTGGTGTACCTGCGCCAGCGGCGCTGGGCCGAGGCGGCGCACTATTTCCGGGCCGGCAAGGCGCTAGAAGCGGCCCAGGGCGATACGATGGCCCTGGCCTCGTCGTGGCAGTACTTGGGCCAAGCCCTGCTGGGGCGCGACAGCCTGCCCGCCGCCCTGCACTGCCTGCGCCTGTCGGAGCGACTGGCCCGGCGCAGCCACCTGGCCAATTACTTACCCGATGCCTGGCGGCTGCTGGGCCAGGCACACCAGCGCCTAGCCCAGCCCGATTCGGCCCGCGCCTACCTCCTGCGGGCAGTGGCCGCCCAGCGCCAGCGCGGGGCAGCGGGGATGGTAGCCGGGGCGCTGCACGCGCTGGCGGGCTTCTACTTGCAGCAGGGCCAATGGGCCTTGGCCGAGCAAGCGGCCCGGCAGATAGCCACCGCGCCCGGCACCAACCTCGGCTGGCAAGCCCAGGGCTGGGGCATCTTGCGGCAGGTGGCCCTGCACCGGGCCGATTACCCGGCCGCCTACGCCGCCCTGGCCCATGAGCGGGCCTTGCAAGACTCGCTCCGCGCCCGCGACAACCACGAGCTCACCGAGGCCCTGCGCAACGAGTACGAAACCGACCAGGCCCAGGCCCAGGTGCAGGCCCTGCGCCGCGAGGGCGAGGTGCTACGCCTGCAAAGCCAGCGGCAAACCCTGGCCACGACGCTGGGCGCGGTGGTGCTACTGGCGGGGGCCGGCCTGGGGCTGGGAGCTTACCGCCGCCGCCAGCTCCAGCGCGAGTTGTCCCTGCGCACCCGCCTCTCGGCCGACCTGCACGACGAGGTGGGTGGCCTGCTCACCCAAATTGCCATGCAAACCAACCTACTGGGCGCCGGCCTTTACCCGCCGGCCGAGCAGCAGGCGCAGCTGGCCGAGGTGGCCGCCACCAGCCGCGCCGCCGCCGCCCAGCTGCAAGACGTGGTGTGGGGCTACGATGCCCACAACGACCACACTGGCAGCCTGCTCGACCGCATGCGCGACTACGCCCACGAGCTGCTGGGCAGTACCGACGTGAGCGTAGCCATCGAGGCAGCCCCCGAGCTAGCTACCCGCTCCCTACCCGTAGAAGTGCGCCGGGCAGTGTACCTTATTTATAAAGAGACCTTACATAACGTAGCCAAGCACGCCCGCCAAGCTAGCCAGGTGGCCGTAACGCTAGCCAGCGACGGCATGGCCCTGCGCCTGACCGTCGCCGACGACGGCCCTACCCCGGCCCATCCGCCCCGGGCCAGCGGCCACGGCCTGCGCAACATGCAGGCCCGCGCCGTGGCCGTGGGCGGCACCTTCGCCGCGGGCTACGGGGTAGTACCCGGCCAGCCCGGCTGGGGCGTGCAAGTGCGCGTCCCGCTGGGGTGAGGGGGGGGTGAGGGTAAGGGGGTAGGAGGGTGTGAGTAGTATCTGTTATAAGAAAGCCATTTAGAAAGCTGATTAATCAAGAGCATCTGTCATGCTGAGCTTGCGAAGCATCTTATCACGCCCGCGCGGGCCACTCAACGGTGCGAGCGAGATGCTTCGCAAGCTCAGCATGACAGACGTTTTGAGTAGGGTGACTTTCTAAATAGCTTCAAGCTTATTTAACCCTACTCTCCTACCCCTATACCCTCCCCGTGCGGGGTACATCAAGATGTACTTACGCCGCGTGAAAGCACGACCGTGCTTTGCGGCGTGAAAAGTACTTACCTCTTATGGACACTGGCCGTACTGGCCGCCCCGCTGGCAGCCCGAGGCCAGAGTGGCAGTGTGGGCATCGGTACTACCGCCCCCGACCCTTCGGCCGCGCTCGACCTGACGGCCCCGGATAAGGGCTTGCTCGTTCCGCGTCTCGACTCGGCGGCCCGCGTGGGAATTAACAGCCCGGCCACGGGCCTGCTCGTATTTCAAACGGGACCAGGGCGGACGGGTTTTTACTACTACGGCGGCAGCGCGGCGGGCTGGCTGTGGCTACCCGACAAATCACGCGGCGGCGACAACCTGGGCAACGGCGTCGCCACTACGGCCGTGAACCTGCAACGCAATGCCCTGGTAGGCACCGGCGACAACCTCGGCACGGCCCGGGGGCTGGGCGTGCGGGCCGACGGCGGGCTGAACCTGGGCCAGAACTCTCCTACCCAGAGCCTGGCAATTGGCTACCAGGCCGGGACTACCAATGCGGGAAGCAGCAACCAGTTTGTGGGCTACCAGGCGGGCCAGGCCAACACCGGGGGCATCTTCAACACCTTCGCGGGCTACAGGGCGGGCCAATCGACCACCACGGGCAGCCGCAATACGTTTACCGGCTTCCAGAGCGGACGCGACAACACGACGGGAGAATCTAATACGTTCACCGGCCTGAACAGCGGGGTTTTCAACACGACGGGCACCAACAATACCTTTACGGGCGCGAGCAGCGGCTATAACAACTTGACGGGCAGCTACAATACGTTTACCGGCCTGAACAGCGGTCTCGGCAACACGGCCGGTATCTACAATACGTTTGCCGGCTGGCAGAGCGGGAGCAGCAGCACTGGCAGCTACAATACCTTCACCGGGGTGCAGAGCGGCCTCAACACCACCGGCGAAAGCAATACGTTCAGCGGCGTCAATAGCGGCTACGCCAACACCTCGGGCAGCCAGAACACCTTCGCCGGCCGGGCCAGCGGCTACAACAATACCACGGGCAGCTACAACACATTTACCGGCCGCAATAGCGGCTTCAGCACTACCGAGGGCAGCAATAATACGTTTACTGGCTTCAACAGTGGCTTTGGCAACACGGCCGGCACCGCCAACACGTTTGCCGGCTGGCAAAGCGGCGTCAACAACACCACCGGCAGCAATAACACCTACGACGGCTACCAGAGCGGCCTGAGCGCCACTACGGCCAGCAACAACACGTTTAGCGGTGGCAACAGCGGCAGCGGCACCACTACCGGGGAGCGCAACACCTTCAGCGGGGTGTCGGCCGGGGGCAACAACGTGAGCGGCAGCGACAACACCGCCCTGGGCTACAACAGCGGCCCGGCCAGCGGCAGCGGCACCCTGACCAACACCACCGCCCTGGGCGCCAACGCCGTGGTGAGCCAGAGCAACACCGTGGTGCTGGGCAACGGGGCCAGCGTGGGCATCGGCACCAGCACCCCGGCCACCCGGCTGGAGGTGCAGGCCGGCTCGGCCCTCACCGGCACCAACACCGGCACCGAATCGGCCCTGCGCCTGGCCCGCCCCGGCACCGGCGGCAGCAAGTGGAACGCCAGTGCCGAGCTGGCCCTGGGCACCTACGCCCCCGGCATCAACTCGCAGAGCCAGCTCGATTTCCGGCTGGGCAACGGCGGCAGCAACGCCGCCGACCAGACCGTACTCACGCTGCGCGGCGACGGCCAGGTGAGCGTACCTGGCAAAGTCACCACGCCCGCCACCGGCGCGGCCAGTATGCTGGCCGCCGCTTATGGCAACGTCTACAGCAGCAACAATTTATACAACGCCTCGG
>CAJYVK010000301.1 GCA_913778455.1 uncultured Hymenobacter sp.
ACCCAGGACAAGCTGCTGGGCTTCGACGGCGGGGCCGACGATTACCAGCAGCTTGTCCTGGGTGGTACCCAGCGCGGTGAGCATCAGGATGGGTAGCTCCTGGTCCTGGGTCCGCACAGCCTTCAACACCTCCAACCCGCTCTGGCCGGGCAGAATCACGTCGAGAATCAGCAAATCGAAGTCGTGGCTCAGGGCCAGCCGCTGGCCGAAGTGCCCGTCGTAGGCCACTTCCACGTCGTAGCCCTCCTCTTCTAAGCCCCGGCGAATGAAGGCCGATACCTTGGGCTCGTCTTCGACTAGTAATATCTTGGTTGGCATACGCTGCAAAATAACGCGGTAGCCTGCGGAACTACCGCGCCCGGTAGCAGCACACTATCTTCGCCCCGAGTAGCGTTAGGCAAGTCAACCACTTATCACTCTTCTTTCACATGAAGCATCACCTGCTTAGTTGCCTGCTGCTTACGCCTGTCCTAGCCGCCGCCCAAGCCCCCGCGCCCTACGTGGTCAAGGGCAAGATTGGGAAATTAAACGCGCCAGCCAAAGTGTACCTGGTCTATGGCCCGCAGGTGCTAGACTCGGCCACACTCAAGAACGGGCAATTTGAGCTGCGCGGCTCCAACGGCTGGCCGCACTCGGCCGAGCTGGTGCTGGAACGCCAGGGCCACCTGCGCGATGGCAAGCGCAACGGTATGCTTGCCCGGGTATCGCCCGAGCGCGTGTCATTGTTTATCAGCCCCGAGCCGGTCACCGTGAGCAGCCCCGACTCGCTACCGAAAGCTCGTCTCACGGGCGGCCCGCAGCTCGCGGCCTACCAACGGCTGGATGCCGCCTTGCAGCCTTTCACCGCTCGCTCCGCCGCCGCGCATTCCGACGAGGAGTCGGAGGCGGTGGCTAAAGAATACGTGCAAACGTCGTTGGCCTTCATCAAAGCCAATCCCGCCGCCTGGGCTAGCTTGGAGCAACTATGGCGGCTCCAGATGGCGACACCACCCCAATACGCGGTGGTGGGGCCACTCTACGAGGCCTTCAGCCCCGAACTAAAAAACAGCCCGCTCGGCCGCGATTACGGCAACCTGGTGCAAGGCCTCAGCAACGCCAGAATTGGCACGCTGGCACCTGATTTTTCTCAGCAAACACCCGCTGGCAAGACAGTGTCCTTGTCCGACTACCGGGGCAAGTACGTGCTCATTGACTTCTGGGCATCCTGGTGTGGCCCGTGCCGTCGGGAAAATCCGGCCATTGTCAAAGCCTACAACGCCTATAAAGACCGCAACTTTACGATTTTGGGCGTGTCGCTTGATAATGAGAAATCGCGGGACAAATGGGTAAAAGCCATTGCCGATGACCACCTGCCGTGGACGCAGATATCGGACTTGCAGGGTATGAAGAACGAGGCGGCCAAACGCTACGGGGTACATGGGGTGCCCGAGAATTTCCTCATCGACCCCACTGGTAAAATCATCGCCGCCGGCCTGCACGGGGCCGAATTAGAAACGACCCTGGCCAAGCTCATCAAGCCCTAGGCGCTGAATAGCTGCCTGGGGCTAATCGTCTTCGTAGTCGAGTCCCAGGCAGCTGTTCAGCGCCTGCTGAATCTCGCTGGCGGCGTGCAGCTGGCCGGCCTTACGGCTTACTACCAAGCCTTTGCGGTATACTTGCTCGGCCTCGTCCTTTTTGCCGAAGCCTTCGAGCAGCTTGCCGGCGTGGTAGTAGGTGCCCACGTAGTCGGGATGCTCGGTGAGCAGCTTCTCGTAAAACTCCCAGGCACGCAGCGGCTCCGTGGCCCGGTACTCGGTGGCCAGGGCATAGATCGTGAAGGCATCGTTGGGGTCAGCTTCATAAAAAGCTAACAACTGTTGTAAGCGGCTGGGGGCAGTCATGGGAATGAGTTTTACCTATCTTTGGGGCGAAATTGCGACGCCCGCGCCGCATTCTCGTTTATAGTGCGTCGAAAGACCTTTTTCGGCTTGGTAAATGTTATGCAAGCCGACTACTTTTGCATCTCTTCTCACCCTTACTTTGCTTAGATGAAGTTTCTGGTTTGCATCTCCAACGTGCCCGACACGACCACCAAAATCACCTTCACGCCCGATAACAAGGAGTTCAACAAGGCCGGGGTGCAGTTCGTGATTAACCCCTGGGACGAATACGCCCTTACCCGCGCCATCGAGCTGAAGGAAGCCAACCCCGGCAGCACCGTGACGGTACTCAACGTGGGCGAGGCCGACACTGAGCCCAACATCCGCAAGGCGCTGGCCATCGGGGCCGACGACGCCATCCGGGTCAACGCCGCGCCGACCGATGCTTTTTTTGTGGCTGAGCAAATCGCGGCCGTGGCCAAGGAAGGCGGCTACGACGTGATTTTGATGGGCAAGGAAAGCATCGACTACAACGGCTTCCAGGTGCACGGCATGGTGGGCGAGCTGCTCGGCATCCCGACCGTAGCCCCCGCCATGAAGCTGGATATGAGCGGTAACGCCGCCACGCTGGAGCGCGAAATCGAGGGCGGCAAGGAGATTGTGCAGGTGAACGCGCCCTTCGTGGCCTCGTGCCAGCAGCCCATGTGCGAGCCCCGCATCCCCAACATGCGCGGCATCATGACGGCCCGCACCAAGCCGTTGAAAGTAGTAGCCGCCACCGGCAGCGCCGCCCGCACCCAGGTGACCGAGTACGCCCTCCCGCCCAAAAAGCAGGGCGTGAAGCTCATCGATGCCGCCAACGCCGGCGAGCTCATCAAGCTGCTGCGCAACGAAGCCAAAGTAATTTGATTGAATTATGAATTAAAAATTATGAATTATGAATTGGCACTTCGGGGCACCTAATACTCCAGCCAATGCTTCATGATTCATAATTACCCAATTCATAATTTCTAATTCATAATTCATAATTCTCTCAACATGTCAGTTTTAGTAGTAGTTGAATGCGATAAGGGCGAAGTGAAAAAGTCTTCGCTCGAAGTGGCTACCTACGGGGCGCAGCTTGCCGCGCAGCTGGGGACCAGCGCCACGGCCATTGCCGTGGGCGAAGCCACCGAGGATAATCTCGCCAAGCTCGGCGAGCAGGGCATTAGCAAAGTGCTCTACGACAAGGAGCCCCGCCTGAAGGACTTCGTGAACAATGCCTATACCAAGCTCATTGCCACGGCGGCCCAGCAGGAAGACGCCAAAGTAATCGTGCTGGCCAACAGCAACATCGGCGCGGCCGTGGGCTCACGCCTGTCCATCCGCCTGCAAGCCTCGCTGGCAACCAACGTGGTGGAGCTGCCCCGCACCGACGGCGGCCAGTTCACGGTGAAGCGCGGCGCGTTTTCGGGCAAGGCGTTTTCGGACGTGGTGCTGACCGGCGACCGCAAGATTATCGCCGTGAAGAAAAATTCCATCGAAGCCCAGCACGAGGCTGGTAAGACGGCTGAGGTGGCGGATTTCTCGGCCCAGCTCGGCGACCAGGACTTTGCCGACGCGCCCAAGCAGGTAGTAATGCAGGACCAGGCCGGCGGCATTTTGCTGCCCGAGGCCGAGCGCGTGGTGAGCGGCGGCCGCGGCATGAAAGGTCCCGAAAACTGGGGCCTCATCGAAGACCTCGCCAAAGCACTGGGCGCGGCCACGGCCTGCTCGAAGCCGGTGAGCGACGTGGACTGGCGCCCCCACCACGAGCACGTGGGCCAGACGGGCATCACGGTATCGCCCAACCTGTACATTGCCTGCGGCATTTCGGGTGCCATCCAGCACCTGGCCGGGGTCAACTCGTCGAAGGTGATCGTGGTGATCAACAAAGACCCCGAGGCCCCCTTCTTCAAAGCCGCCGACTACGGCATCGTGGGCGACGTGTTTGAGGTCCTGCCCAAGCTGACGGCAGCCGTGAAGGAGCTGAACTAAGCCCGGCACCGGCCTTTCGCCTCGGTTTTTACGAAACGTCATGCTGAGCTTGCCGAAGCATCTCGCTCGCACCGCTAGGGTTCTGACCTGACGATGCAAGCGAGACGCTTCGGCAAGCTCAGCATGACGTTCGTTTTTATTTTTATGTAGGGAAAATCCGCTGAGTAAGCCCGCCATTTCGGCCGTTATCGCTTAATTTGTCGTACAGAACCTCCCGTACCAGTTTCCCGGACCTGACCGTCCCCGCGACCCTTGAAAAAAATTCCGCTCGAAATTCTGGGCTTGTCCTCCTCGCAGTCGCAGTCCGGCTCGTTCGCCCTCATCCTGGGGGAAAAGCACGGCAACCGCCGCCTGCCGATCATCATCGGCATGTTCGAGGCCCAGAGCATCGCCATCCAGATTGAGAAAATCAGCCCCAACCGGCCGCTCACGCACGATTTGTTCAAGGCGTTTGCCGAGCACGTGCACGTTACGATTATTGAAGTAGTTATCTCCGACCTCAAGGAAGGCGTGTTTTACTCGCGCATCGTGTGCTCCGACGGGGCCACCACCTTCGACATCGACGCCCGGCCCTCCGATGCTATCGCCATCGGCCTGCGCTTCGGAGTGCCCATTTACACGGTCGAAAGCGTGCTGAGCGAAGCTGGCATCATTTTGTCGGACCTCGACGAGGCCGGCGAAGATGAAGATGACGACGACACCGACGAGGATGACGACGACGACAGCAGCCCGGCCCCCCGGCCGTCGGAGCCCCGCGAGCCCAGCGGGCAGGTATCGCTCGATGAGCTGACCAAAATGCTGGCGCAGGCGGTAGAAAAAGAAGACTACGAAAAGGCCGCCAAAATTCGAGACGAGTTGGACAAGCGCAACAGCTAAATCTACTGCCTCTGGAAAAGTCCCGGCCGATAGCTCGACCGGGACTTTTTCTTATTTGTTTCTCTGCAATCACTTGTAAATTATGCCGTTATCCGTATCGCAGCGCGGGCAGGAAATGCCGGCCTCCCCGTTTCGTAAGCTGGCCCCCTTTGCCGAGGCCGCCAAGGCGCGGGGCCGCAAGGTGTACCACCTCAACATCGGCCAGCCCGACATTGCCACTCCGCCAAGCATGTTCGACGCCGTCCGCCAGGCCGATATTCGGGTGCTGGCCTACAGCCACGGGGCCGGTACCGATAGCTACCGCCGGAAGCTGGCTGCCTACTACCACCGCGCTGGCATAGAAGTAACTACGGAAGAAATCCTGGTGACCACGGCCGGCAGCGAAGCCATTTTGTTCGCGCTGCTTACCTGCCTTAATCCCGGCGACGAGCTCGTGATCCCGGAGCCGTTTTACGGCACTTACACCGCCTTCGCCATTGCGGCGGGCGTGAAAATTGTCACCGTCACGGCTACCATTGACAACGGTTTTGCTCTGCCGCCGCTGGCTGACTTCGAGGCCGTTATCACGCCGCGCACCAAGGCTATTCTGCTGTGCAACCCCAGTAACCCCACCGGGCACGTGTACACCCAGCGCGAGCTCGACGACCTGCTGGGCCTCTGCCGGCGGCACCAGCTTTTCCTGCTGTCAGACGAGGCTTACCGCGAGTATTGCTACGACGGGGCCCGCGCTATCAGCGCCCTCAACCTCGCCGGGGGCGCGGAGCACGTGGTGGTGCTCGACACCATTTCGAAGCGCTACAGCGCCTGCGGGGCGCGGGTGGGCTCGCTCGTGACGCGCAACAAAGCCGTGTTCGAGGCTGCATTCCACTTCGCCCAGATGCGCATTAGCCCGCCCGGGCTGGGCATGCTGCTAGGCGAGGCCGCCGTGGAGCTGCCCGAAAGCTATTTCGACGAAAACCGCGCCGAGTACCAGGCCCGCCGCGACCTCGCCGTGCGCCGCCTGCAAGCCATGCCCGGCGTGCAGTGCCCCGTGCCGGGCGGCGCGTTTTACGTGATGGCCCACCTACCCGTGGACGATGCCGAGCGCTTCGGCGAATGGCTGCTGACGGATTTTGAATATGAAAACCAGACGCTGATGCTCTCGCCGGCCAACGGCTTCTACCAGACGCCCGGCCTGGGCCGCCAGCAGGTGCGCCTGGCCTACATCTTGAACCTGACCGACCTGGCCGCCGCCCTCACTTGCCTGGAGCACGCGCTGTTGGCCTACCCCGGCCGCACCCTGGCAACGACAGACGCCCCAGAGCTCGCAACTGCTTATTCTTAAGTAGCGCGGACTCTGCGAGTCCGCGTGGCATAAACCTATTTAGCGCGGACTACTTCAACGCGAACTCGCAGAGTCCACGCTACTAAGCTTATTTTAAGAAACAGGAAGGTGAGCGCTTACGTCTGTAGGGGCTCACCTTACTCTGTTTATATGCCCACCCAAACCGCGCCGCCCGTTACCGCCACCCACGACTATTCGGTCGCCATGCGCCTCTGGCACTGGGCCAACGCCGCACTGGTGTCGGGCCAACTGCTGACTATTCTCTTTCAGAAAGTTATCGTGAACGCCAAGCAGGCGGTGCCCGAATTTCAGCAGGCAATTACGAAGGGCGGGGGCACGCTCAGCGAGCAGCAGGGCCGGGCGGTGGCGCACGTGATCAGCGAGCGCATCTGGACGTGGCACGTGTGGCTGGGCGTGGCGCTGGCCGCGTTTTGGCTATTTTGGACGGTGATGCAGGCGCTCGACCCGGCCGGGCGGCGCTTCGGGGCGCGGCTGCGGGCGGCGGCCCAGCGGTATAAGCTGGCGGCCCCGGCCGAGCACGCCGCGGCCCGCCACGTGCTGCTGGCCAAGCTCACCTACGCGGCGTTTTACTTGTTTATCACCATAATGGTGGTAACGGGGCTGGCCCTGATCTTTGCCGACGACCTCCCCTGGCTGGGCCGCCTGGAACACACCGTCAAGGAAGTGCATAATGTCACCATGTATTTGATTATCGGCTACATCGTGTTGCACGTGGGGGGCGTGGTGTGGGCCGACATTCACGACGACCGGGGGCTCATCTCGCGCATGGTGAGCGGCGACGACCCGCGCACGCCCGACCACGTATAACAAACAGTTGTTAGCCGGTGCGGCGGCGGGTAACTTTGCTAATCTAGCCCTCCTCTCCCACCCATGCTCAAAACGAAGAAATCGGTCAAGCGCGAGCTTATCCTGGCCGAAGCCGCCAAGCTATTCAAAGACCGGGGTTACAGTGGCACCTCCATGCGCGACCTGGCCGGGCAGGTGGGCATGGAAGCGGCGAGTATGTACAACCACATCAAGTCGAAAGACGAACTGCTGGATACCATCTGCTTTCGAATTTCGGATACGTACATCTCCCAGCTGGCCGAAATAGAGCGCACTGGTACTTCCTACGGAGAAAAAATCAAGTCGCTGGTGCGCCTGCACATTCGGCTGATGGTGGAGGATGGCGCGGCCGTTTCGGTGGCCAACCACGACTGGAAATACCTGCCCGAGCCGCGCCTCACCGAGTTTAAGCAGGCCCGCAAAAACTACGAGAAAGGCTTTGCCGCGCTCATTGAGGCGGGCATTGCGGCGGGCGAATTCCGGCCGGTGAATGCCTCGGTGGCGCTGTTTACGGTGCTTTCGGCCGTGCGCTGGGTGGAGCTGTGGTACCGGCCGGGCCGGGGCCTGAGCGCGCAGGAGCTGGAAAACGACATTATTACGGTGCTGCTGAGCGGGTTGGAACACTGCTAGCCGGTGCCCGCAATCGGGGTAGCTTTGTGATGGCCCAGCGGCGCAGCCTGCGCGACGGGCTACTTGTCTCTTGCTTCGCCCTTGCCCATGCTGCCTGATTCTCTCCCACCGGGTACCGCCGCCCTGACCACCCGCCGTACGCTACTCGATGCGGGCTTGCGCCTATTCGAGCAGCAAGGCTTCCATGCGGTAAGCGTGGCCGATATTGCCAGCGCCAGCGGCCAGCCGCTGGCCGAGGTATACCGGCATTTTGGCTCGAAAAGCGACTTCGTACTGGGCCTCTACCAGCGCATTCACGACGAGCTGGAAACCCGCGTGCCCGACCTGAGCCCCGGCCCGCTGGCCCTGCGCTTTCAAGAGCTGTTACAGCTAAAGCTAGATTTGCTGGAGCCGCACCGCCGCACGTTGCGCGCCCTGCTGGCAACCCTGCTCGACGAGGAAGCGCCGGCCGGCGTGCTCAGCCCCGAAACCGAGAACATCCGCCTGCGCGGGCTGGCTTTGTTCGAAGCCGTGGTGCAGGGGGCCACCGATGCGCCGCCCGCCGCCACCCAGCCCGCGCTGGTGCAAACGCTGTACGCCGCGCACTGGGCCGTGCTAGGGTTACGCTTTCTCGACCGCTCGGCCGGCGGGCAAGCCACCCGCGACGCGCTGGAGCTGGTCGCCGCCGGCCTGGCGCTGGCCACGCCGCAGCTCGATTCGCTGTTTGCGCCCACCTTGTTGGGGCAGGTGGGGGCCGTGGTGGGGCAGTTTATCCGGGTGGAGCCGGGCGCTGATTTCGACGTGGCGCGGCGGGTGCTGAAGCTGATTTTGCTGCACCGCAAGATCTTGCCCGAGGGCCACGCGGGCTGCGCCACCGAGCTGTGCGTGCAGTGCCTGGCCCTGCACCTGCCCAAGCTGCATTACTTTATCAGCCAGGGCCTTCCGGTGCAAATGATATTGCCCGCCTTCCCGGCCAAGTCGCCCAACCGCCAGAAAGTGCTCGGCGCGCTGCCCGACCTGGGTGAGGAAATCGCGCTCACGTTTTTGCAAAGCCTGTGCGACGACATTCGGCAGGTGTACGCGCCCGGTGCGCAGCTCATCATCTGCGCCGACGGACGAATTTTCGCCGACCTCGTGCAAGTGAGCGACGACCAGGTATCGGCCTACAACGACGAGTTAAAGCGGCTGATAGCCAAGCTCGACGCCCGCGACCTGTCGGTGGTTAATCTCGAAGACCTGCTCGCCACCACCTCGTTCGACGAAGCTCGCGCCGTCATCACGGCGCAGTACGGCGAGCCGCTGGCCGAGCTGCAAGCCCGCGTGCGCGACGCCCCGCACCACCGGGCCATGTTTAACGGTATCCACCGCTTCGTGGCCGAAGATGGCATGGCGCTGGCCCCCGAAAAAAGCAAGAGCCGGGTAAAAGAAGAAAGCAAGGCCGTGGCCTACGAGGTAATCCGCCGCAGCAACGCCTGGACGCGGCTGCTGGCCCAGGAGTTTCCGCACGCCCTGCGCCTGAGCATTCACCCCCAGCACCCGCACGCCGACAAAATCGGCCTGCGCATCACCCGCGCCGTCGATGACTGGCTCACGCCCTGGCACGGGGTGGTGCTGCTGCGCGAGAATGATTACGTGCTGCTGAAGCGCCAGCAAGCCGAGGCCGCCGGGGCCACGCTGGTCGAGCAGGCGGGCCGCCCCAGCCACTTCGTAGCCAAGCCGGATTCTTACACCAACTAGTCAGGATTTTCAACCGTCAGCCCCGCGCCGGGACCGCACCTTTGTACCCGTCGCCCGGCGCTTACTCCCAGCCTTTCCGCCATGCCCGCCTACACCCTCGAACCGCAAACTCCCTTCGGCCTGCTGGTGCGGGCCTCGGCTCCCGGCTACACCCTGGCCGGCTTCCCGGCTACCCAGATAATGAGTTGGGTGCGCGAGCACCGCGTGCTCATCTTCCGGGGCTTCGAGGTGTTCGATAAAACGGGCTTCGCACTGTACGCGCAAACGCTGGGCGAGCCGCTGCAATGGCCTTTCGGGGCTATCAATGAGCTGAAGGTCAAGCCCGATGCCAAGAACTACCTCTACACCCCCAGCGCCGTGCCGCTGCACTGGGACGGGGCCTTCGTGGGGAAGATTCCCTACCTCATCTTCTTCCAGTGCCTGAAAGCGCCCCGGCCCGAGGACCGGGGCGGCACGACGTTTTCGGATACCACCCGGGCGCTGGCCCGCGCCGGGGCCAGCCAGCGTGCCCGCTGGGAAAGCGCTACGCTGCGCTACAGCACTGAAAAAGTGGTGCACTACGGCGGCTCCATCACCCAGCGGCTGGTGCAGCCGCACCCGGTTACGGGCGAGGCTACCCTGCGCTTTGCCGAGCCGGTCAACGACCTGAACCCCGTGACGGTGGAAGTGCTCGGGACCGCGCCCGACGAACAGGCCAGCCTCATTGCGGAGCTGCAAGCAGCGCTGTACGAGCCGGAAGTGCTACTCGTGCACAGCTGGGCCGATAACGACCTGGTCCTGGCCGACAACCACGCCCTATTGCACGGCCGCGAGGCGTTTGTGAAGCCCAACGAGCGGCACATTCAGCGCATCAACATCCTGGCGCGGCCCACGGCGGGTAAGCTGCAACGGTTTTTGAAGAACAGTAAAATCCTGCGCCGCCCCGAGTTTTTGCCGGCCGAGATTCCTATTTTCTTCATTCCCATCCTACTCAGCGCCGAGGATTTCCGCTTCCTCAAGAAGCCGGAATTGTACGTGGGGCTGGCGGGCATCTACCTGCTGTTCAATTTCGGCGATATGGTGAATACCTACGCCGACCGCCGCGTGGATGCCGTCTACAAAAGCCACCTTTCCAACGCCATTTTCGAGCTCGGCGACATGGGCGTGCGCTGGCAGATGCGGGCCTCAGTAGCGGGTACGGTCCTCATCAGCCTGTGGCTGACGCAACGCACCGGGCGCTGGCAGTTCGTGCCGCTCACGGTCATCGGTTGGGCGCTGGGCTTGCAGTACTCCTGGCAGCCACTGCACCTCAAGTCGCGCGGGGTGTGGCAGTTGGCCGCGCTGTGGGCCGTTATTTTCTTCGGGCCGATGGCGTACACGAGCAGCCTCGTCACCCGCTTTCCCCGGCCGGCGGTGCTCACGCTGGCCGCCGCCTACGGCCTGCTGCAAGTGGGCGTGCTGATGCTCAACAACGCCGAGGACTACACCGAGGACCGCGCCGCCGGGCTGCACACGGCCATCGTGGCGCTGGGCCTGCACCGCAGCATGCGCGTGGCCCAGGTACTCACGGGCGGCGCGGGCCTGCTGGCCCTGGGCAGCTTCGGCTACCTATTCAAGGCCGAGCGGCTGCCCAAGGCGACCTACCTGGCGCTGCTCCCCCTGGCCGGGGCCGTAGGTTACATTGCCCGGGGCTACGAGACCGTGAACCAGCAGATTGCCAGCCAGGACGAAACCGAGGCCACCGCCACCATCAAGCAAAGCGGCCGGCTGATTCCGCAGTGGCTCATGGCGACAGCCTTCACTAGCCTGCTGGCGGCGGGGGTGCTGTTCGGGGCACGGGTACTGCGCAAGCGGTAAGCAACTCACAATTTTACCAACCCCTCCCCCGCCCCGCTGGCGTGGGGCGATGCCTCGTGCCAACTAGTAGCGGGAATCCGGCCTGCGGCTTCCGGATAAAGCCTACTTACTACCGGCCAGAGGCCAGCCAATAGTTGACGCGGGGCGCAGCCCTACGTCACCGGGCTCACGCTAGTATTCATTCAGTCAACCCTCCTCCCCTGCTCATGGCACCTACCACCAACTCTGAACTCTATGATTGCGCCATTATCGGCGGGGGCGTGGCGGGCCTTACGCTGGCGGTGCAGCTGGCCCAGGCCGGGCGGCGGGTGGTGCTATTTGAGAAGGAAACCTACCCGTTTCACCGCGTGTGCGGCGAGTACGTTTCGATGGAAAATTACGATTTTCTGTGCCGCATCGGGGTGCCCCTGGCCGCAATGGACCTACCGCGCATGACGCGCTTCACGGTGTCGTCGCCCAGCGGGGTGGCCCTGCACCACCCGCTCGACATTGGGGGGCTGGGCATCACGCGCTACGTGCTCGACCAGCTACTGGCCCGGCTGGCTGCCCAGCACGGCGCCACGGTGCTGGAAGGTACGCGGGTAACCAATGTCACCTTTGCCGACGACTGCTTTACTCTGAGTACGGCCGCCGGGGCTACCTACCGGGCCCGCCTAGCCTGCGGGGCCTGGGGCAAGCACGCCAACCTCGATAGCAAGCTGCACCGGCCCTTCCTGGAGCCCAGCCGCCAGGAGCGGCAGTTCGTCGCCGTGAAGCGTCACCTCGAAGGCGTTGATTTTCCGGCGGCTACGGTCGAGATGCACAATTTTCGGGATGGGTATTGCGGCCTGTCGCCCGTGGGAGGTGGCCTCACCAATTGCAGCTACATCTCCGACGTGCGCAACCTACGCGCCCACGGCAACAGCGTGGCCGAGATGGAGCGCCGGGTGCTGATGCAAAACCCGCTGCTGCGTCCTTACCTGGAGGCCGCCCAGCGCCAGGATACGCCCCCCATCGTCATTTCGCAGATCACCTTCCGTGAGCGCTCCACCGTGGACAACCACGTGCTGATGCTCGGCGACGCGGCCGGCACCATCGCCCCACTGGCCGGCAATGGCATGAGCATGGGTATGAATGCCAGCTACCTGCTGCACGGCCTGCTGCTGGAGTTTCTGGACGGCCGCCTCACCCGTACCGAGTTGGAGCAGCGTTACACCCGCGCCTGGCGCCGCCTGCTGAGCCTGCGCATCCGGGCGGGTCGGCTCATCCACCAGGTTTTCGGCTCGCCCGGACTCACCACGGCCGGCATCCGGGTGCTGAAGCGGGTGCCGTTTATGACTGACTTTATTTTGGGCCTGACGCACGGGCAGGCGTACTGAGCACAGCCTGCGGCCTCTGAAGTTGCATTAGCTGGGTCAAAATCGATTTAAGCATAATTTATCACACCTACTATCAACCACTTACAGCATCCTACCGACCCAGCAGTCGTTTTAATTGTCAATCAGTAGTGAGGCGGTGATGCAGCCTACTCGGTAGCACGCCAAGAGATTTGGTACAGAACCTAAATAATTAGAGCCACCGTCTCACGTAGTTTGGGTCGCAGGCAACGAGTAGCCAGCGTCAAGCCGTTATCGCCTGCCCTCCCCCACCGGGACCAGGGCCAGGATCGGGGCCGGGGTCTTTTTTAGGTGGCCATTTTGCATTAAATAAACCGGTTAAATATTCTTTCAATCGAGCGATAAGAGCGTTACGCAGTTTTCCTAAAGCATCGTTGATCGCGGTCATAGCTCC
>CAJYVK010000302.1 GCA_913778455.1 uncultured Hymenobacter sp.
GCGTGATGGGCTAGCGGGCCGCCGCGTATTCGCGGTAAAACTCGGGAATGGTTTCGATACCCTTCAGGAAGTTAAAAACGCCGAAATGCTCGTTGGGCGAATGGATGGCGTCGCTATCCAGGCCAAAGCCGAGGAGCACGGAGTCGAGGCCCAGCTCGGTCTTGAACATCGCCACGATGGGGATGGAACCGCCGCCGCGAGTGGGCACCGGTTTCTTGCCGAAGGTAGTTTCGAGGGCGCGGGCGGCGGCGCGGTAGGCCGCCGAGTCGGTGGGCGTCACCACGGGCTCCCCACCGTGGTGGGGCGTTACCTTGACGGTAATGCCAGCGGGGGCGATGCTTTCGAAGTGTTTCTGAAAGAGCGCGGTAATTTCCTCGCTGGTCTGGTTGGGCACGAGGCGCATCGAGATTTTGGCGTAGGCCTTGCTGGCGATTACCGTTTTGGCTCCCTCGCCGGTATAGCCGCCCCAGATGCCGTTGACGTCGAGCGTGGGCCGGATGCTGGTGCGCTCGGGCGTCGTGTAGCCGGCTTCGCCCACGGCGGTGGGCAGGCCGATGCTCTGCTCAAACTCCTGCTCGGAGAAGGGTGCCTGGGCCAGCTCGGCACGCTCGTCGGCGCTCAGCTCGGCCACGTTGTCGTAGAAGCCAGGGATGGTAACGTGACGGTTGGCATCGTGCAGGCTGCTGATCATGTCGCAGAGCGCGTTGATGGGATTCATCACGGCGCCACCGTAGAGGCCGGAATGCAGGTCGCGGTTGGGGCCAGTCACTTCAACCTCGTGGTAGCTGAGGCCACGCAGGCCCACTTCAATGCTGGGAACGTCGTTGGCCAGGATACCCGTATCGGAAATGAGAATAACGTCGGCTTGCAGCTTCTCCTTATTTTCCTTGACGAAGATGCCCAGGTTGTCAGAGCCTACTTCTTCTTCCCCCTCAAACATGAACTTGATATTGCAGGGTACCCCTGCCCCACCGTCGCGCAGCATCATTTCGAGGGCCTTCACGTGCATGTACACCTGGCCTTTATCGTCGCAGGCACCGCGGGCATAGATTTTCTCGTCTTTAATAACCGGCTCGAAGGGCGGCGAAGTCCACAGCTCATACGGGTCGGCAGGCTGCACGTCGTAGTGACCGTACACGAGCACGGTTGGGCGGTCGGGGCCAGCCAGGTACTCGCCGTACACGATGGGGTTGCCGGCCGTGGGGCAGATTTCAACGTGAGTAGCCCCGGCCTCTTCGAGCTTGACTTTCAAGTAATCGGCGGCCCGCAGTACGTCGCCGTGAAACTTGGGGTCGGCTGATACGGACGGAATCCGCAGCCAGTCAAGGAGTTCTTCGAGAAAGCGCTGTTGGTGCTGGGTAAGGTAATCGGGTACGGGCATGGGTGGAATGGGGATAATGCGGCGCAAAAGTAGTTCGCTGGGCCTAAGGCCGGCCCGACGGGTTTTAGTAGTTGCCCCACCGGCTCCCTTGCTTAAGCCAAATGAAGCCACTCGCCGGCTGGGCACAAGAAGCCTTCTACTAAGTCACTGGGTTGGTTATGCCATCGGCAGCTACTGCGCTAACTGCTCATACTCAGCCCGGGTAAGGCGGTACTGCACCAGGTCGTGGTAAAGACCGTCGCGCTTGGTATGCTGGCGCAGCTCGCCCTCCTTAATCATGCCATTTTTCCGCATCACCTGGCCCGAGGCAGGGTTTTCGGGAATGTGAGTGGCGTAAATCTTATTCAAGCCCAGGGGCCCGAAGCCGTAGCTGAGCAGGGCGGCCAGCGCTTCGCTCATCAAGCCCTGCCCCCAATAAGGCTGCCCCAGCCAGTAGCCAGCCTCGGCCCGGTCAAACTGCCGGGCCAGGGTAAGGCCCGCGCCGCCGACGAAGGCCCCGGTTGCCTTCAACTCCAGCGCGAAAGCGTAGCCAGCTTGCTGCGCCGCATTTTCCTGGGTGAGCTGCACCCAGCGGCGGGCGTCGTCCACGGTATAGGGATGCGGGATGTTGAGGGTATTTTTAGCTACCTCGTAGTTGCCAGCCAGCGCCACGAGATGCGGCACGTCGGCCAGGGCGAAGGCCCGCAGCAGCAGGCGCGGCGTGTGAAGCTCGGGAACGGTATTCGGGTGCATAGGCGGCGATTATTTTTTACCCCACAGCGGTACGCGGCTCTCGGTACCGGCACGCAGGCGGCCGATGTTGGCGCGGTGCGTGTAAATGAGCATGGCGGCCAGTAGAAAGCCGAACCACACTTGCAACGGGTTGGCGGGGCGAAAGGTAGGCAGCAGCTGCAACAGCGCGAAAGCTACGCCGGCCGTCATGCTGCTTAGCGACACATAACGGGTCGTGCCCAGCACCACTAGGAATACCAACAGCGCCGCGCCCACCGTGGCCGGCGCAATCGCCAGCATCATTCCCAGGATGGTAGCTACTCCCTTGCCGCCCCGAAAGCCCGCCAGCACCGGGTAGATGTGCCCTACCACCGCCAGTACCCCGCAGGCCAGCCGGAAATAGAACAGGTGCCCGGGCTGAATCAAACCCTGGCCGAGCAGAAAATTAGGAAGAAACCAAGCTGCCGCGAAGCCCTTAAAGGCATCGACCAGCAGAACGAAGGTGCCGGCTTTTTTGCCCAGCACCCGAAAAGTATTGGTAGCTCCCGCGTTGCCGGAGCCGTGCTCACGGATGTCAGCCAAGTCGAAGAATGCGCGGCCAACCCACAGGGCCGTTGGGATGGAGCCTAGCAGGTAGGCTGCGAGCAGCGCCAAGGTAATAATCAGCATAGCGCAAAAGTAAGACGCCCCGGAGGTCGGCTCCGGGGCGTCGGCTTACGAATCGCCGAAGGGGTCGTCGGCCTCGGCTTTCTTCTTTTTCTTTTTGGACTTTTTGTCCGTTTCTACGCCGGGTTCAGCGCTCGGGTCAGGCTCAGCTTCGCGGACCCTCTCTTTTTTATCGGGAGCGGGCTCGGGAGCGGGAGTAGCAACGGGCTCCGTAGCCGGCGCTTGCGTGGCGGCTGGAGCAGCCGGAGTAGTGGTGGGTGACGAGGTCTCAGTAGTAGCAGGTGGCGTGGCCGGAGTAGCAGCGGGCGGCGTAGCCGGTACTGTCGGCTTGGGGGCCGGGGCTATGGGCGGGGCAATCTCGTTATCGGCGAAGGGGTCGTTGTCCTTCTTCTTCTTCGACTTTTTGCTAGGCTCGGGGGCGGGCTCAGCCATCGGGTCGGCGGCGGGCGCTTCCTCTTTGGCCTTTTTCTTCGATTTCTTATCAGACTCGGGAGCAGGCTCGGTAGCGGGCGTAATTACTCCGTCGCCGAAAGGGTCGTTGTCTTTTTTCTTCTTCGACTTCTTCGTGGGTTCAGTGCTAGGATCAGCGGCGGGCGTAATGACCCCGTCGCCGAAAGGGTCGTCATCCTTCTTCTTCTTTTTCTTACCCTTTTCGGTACCGAAGCCCTCAAAATCTCCTGTCGGAGTCGAGGCAGCGGGGCGCGGTGCCAGCTTACCCGATTTACCCAGGTAGGTGCGCTCGAAATGCGAGCGGAAGCGGTCTACGTCTTCGAATTCGCCCAGGAAAGCTCCGTAGTCGGCCGCCGATTCGGCGCTTCCTTTTTGCTTGGCCGCTATCTCCCCATCGTACTCCTCACTCGACGACTTGGTGAGCAGCACGTTGTTGGCGTAGCGCAGGTACACCCAGGTCTGGGGCTCGGCTTCGAGGTACACCTCGACGAGGTCAGCCGAGTTTTCGCGCTTAATTTCGACGTAGCCATCTACCAAGGCGTTAAGGCCCTGCTTGCCGATACCGGCCAGCCCGATTTTACCCACCGAATACCAGGCGCGGAGCTTGGAATTCCAGCGCAGGTCTACTTTACTCAGGGTGACGGTGTGCTGCAGCTTGGGCGAGATGGTAGCCAGCGGCGGCGGCGCCATGCCGGGGCGGCGGTTGTTGAACGTCTCTACTCCTTTGTTGCCGGCAAACTGCGCGATGTTGTACATGTCGTCGATGGAGCCGTCGAAGGCCTCGGGCGAGTTCTTGGTCGCCTTGGCCAAGGTGCTGGCCATGAGTTCCACGGCTTTGGCAGGCATGTCGGCGTCGATGCCCAGCAGGGCACGCACCCGGTAGCGGGCGCTATCGGGATTACCACTCCCCACGCCGCTACCCGCAATACTGTAGTTTTTGGTATTGGTGATAAAGCTCATGGGGCCGTGGAAGGCTATCCGGCTGCTCGAATCGCGCAGGCTGAGCACCGCGCCCTGGTACTGGCTGCGGTCGGTGGGGTCGTTGTCGGAGATAATGTACTCGCCACGCTTGGGGTCGTAGTGCAGCTTGCCCGCGATGGAAAACAGCGGAATGTCGGCGGCGCTGCCCAGCGGGGCGGCGTAGAGCGGATAGATTCGGTTGTCGACGTCGGAGATGAATAGCCCGGTGAGCAGGTCAGTCCCGTCCTCCGTTTTAAGCTTACGCATGTCCAGGTCGAGGCTTTTGGGGTCGAGGCTGTCCTTCACGGCAAACCACTCGGCGGTGGCGGCATCACGCACCTTACCAAATTGCAGCTGCGCCTGGCCGTCGAAAAGCAGCCCGCGCCGTCGCGAATTCAGGTTAATGCCCCCCCGGAAGCCGATGCGCGGGGCGAGCTGGAATTTTTGAGTAGCGTCCACGTTGGCAGTCGCAGTGGTAGCCAGCGATACGGCTACCTCATCGGCTGCCTTGCGGCGGCGCAGCCCGAAGCGCTTCCGGCCGGTGTTGGAAGTCAGCAGCGAAGCTGAGTCCGACTTAAAGTCGCTGAACTTGATGGCTACCGAATCGCCGGTTGAGGTACGCGACATGTACTTGGCATCGCCGCTGAAGGCGTCGCGGGCCTCCACGCGGATATTGCCATCAACCAGCTTGTGAAATTTGCCCAGCGAGTCGAGCAGGATTTTGGCGCGGTGCAGGGTTTGCATCTTGCCCCCGCCGGCCAGCGAGACGCGGCCCGAGTCGGGAATAATCCAGGCATCGGCGGCCGCTACGTAGGGTACGCCTTTTGCCAGCAACTGGTACTTGGTAAGGTCATAGGTAGCGGCCGTGGCCTTGAATTTCAGGCCGTGCTGCTCGGGAATCATGGAAGAGAACGACGAGCGGGCCGAGTCGGCCCCGCTCGACCGCAGTACCACGCGCTTCTGCTTGAAGTCCCAGCGCCCGCTGCCCAGCGAGGTGCGGAAGCCGGTGTAGGGCAAATCAATGGTGGCCTTACTGGCTTCCTCACGCTTGAACTCGGCAAAGCCTTTCTTCAGGTCGTAGGTGAAGCTAACGTCGTTGGCGTTGAGCGCCGGCTTACCGGCCTGGGCCGACTTCACACTAAGCAGCGCCTGCTGGCCCGAATAAGCGTCGTTTTTAAATAGCAGGTTTTCGGAGCGCACGTAGCTCTGCGGGCCATCGAGACGGCCCGCCCCGCCCAATACCTTGGGCGTGAGCAATAACGACCCTTTAAAAGAGTGGTCGGCGTAAAGCTTGGCCGCCGCACCGTCCGGCGGGGTGCGCAAGTGCAGGCTGTCGGCCTTAGCCCCCCAATTGATAAAAAAGCCGGGTGGCATTACCACTTTGGGCGTGTTGACGCCCGCCGCGATGGAGCCAGCTTTCCCTTCGCCCGTGAGCGAGTCGCCGTACATCACGAAGCGGTCGCTCTGCAACGTGGCCCCGAGATACGTTACGGTACCGTTCGATTGCAGGCCCTGCGAGTTGAGCTTCACCTTGGCTCCCGGTGACAGGCGGCCCTTGCCGCCATACATGGGATAGCCGCTGGCCGGTACGGTGTGCACAAAACCCATGGTCCCGTCTTCCTGCGTCGTGAGGGCCGTTTTAATGGGCGGCAGCGCCTTGCTGTGAAATACGCCGACGAAGTTGCCCCGCGCCTTGGTAACACCCATCGAGTCGAAGCTGAAGGGCGGTACGTCGAAGTAGGTAGTGGTGTCGTAAGCCCCACCGAGCATATCGGGCTTATTGAAGTACACGTAAGCCCCCGAGGTCGAGCTGAAGGAGGGGTACTTCGGCATCTTCTTGCGGCCCGAGCGGTTGGTGGGGTCGTTGAGGTAAAGGCGCCCGCTTTGCGAGTTGTTTTTGTTGGTCAGTACAAAGTCACTAGGCGGAGTTTCTTCGGCGGCCACGTTTTTATTGGTGGCCTTCTTGCGCTTGTTGCGAATAGTAAGGGAGTCAATTCGCGGCATATCAATATAATAGCCGTCGTAATCGAACAGGAAATTTTGCCCCTTAAAGCCGTAGATCGAGGTCTTGACCCGGCCACTGAACTTAAGATTGCGGTTGCGCTCCATGCGCACGACCCCGCTGTCGGGCTGCACAAATACGGCCGCCGAATCATCGGAAAAGCCAAACTGCTTCACGCCCCGCACTATCAGCTGATTGTTGGTGAGGTTAAGGGTAGCGCTACGACCCGAACCGCTGAGCGACTTGATGTTGAGGTAATCGTAATCCTTTTTGTCGCGGGCGGCTCCCACGTAGTGCCGGGCCTTGCGCAGCAGGACCACCTCGCCGGTTTGGGGCCGGATATCGACGTAGCCATCGCGGGCCAGCCCGCTGATGGCCGAGCGCAAGTTGGACTCGTTGGTATTGGTAGCTACGGCTACGTCGTGCACATTGAGCACGCTGCCGTGCCCGTGCGTGATGCTGTACCCCAGCAGCATCTGGAGCGGATGCAGGTGGTTGATGCTCTTGAGCTGCTGGTAGCGAGTATTAGAGAAAAAGTTATTACTCTCAAAATCAGCCGATACTTGCGTGGGCGAGGTAATGATGGCAAAGTCCATCTTGGGCTCACGCAGGTTCCAGGTCAGCATCTGCGCCCGGATATCTACTTGGTGGTAAGAATCGGAGAATGGCGTGTAGCGGTACATGCCCTTTTCGTATACCAATTTGAGCTGCTCCTTGGTTTTGAGGTACTTCAGCTCCACCCCGGGGTGGGTAATAGAGTCGCCGGTACTTTCGTACAACGCCACGGCGGCCTGGCTGGCGGTAATGATGGAGTCGCCGAGCGAGTAGTTGCGCGAGGCCGAGCGGAAGCGCAGCTTGTTGTCCTGGCTCACGGTGAGGCGCGAAAGCGAGCCGTCGAGCGCGGCCGACAGCATGGTGTTCCCCGCCAGCGACAGCCCGCCCTTATACATGATGCCGGGGCCGAGGTCCTTGAGACGCACGTCGTTCGTGAGCGAGATGAAGCGGGGGTAGCTGCTTTCGGTAGCGCCCGCCTTGCGACGCACGCTCTTGTAGCTGAGAGCACCCTTCACGGGGGCTTCGAGCCGGGCGGCGTAAGTCAGCGTCACGGGTTGGGCTGTGAATTCGGGCTTGCTGGGGTCGAAATCAAACGGCCCCAGATCGGCCGTCAGGGGGTTGCCCTTGATGGTCCAAGCCACTTGCCCGCCCGTGGCCAGAAAGTGGCTGCCCACCGTGGCCGCCGTCCCACTCACCTTATGAATGACAATGGAATCCGCCGCCGTACGCATCACGAGCTCGGCGTCCTTCACTTCGATCACCGGCCCGCTGATGGCTGGCGGGTAGTAGGTATCGTAGGCCGCGCTGGCCGAGGGCGTGAAAGACTGGTTGGCCTGGTCGAAATCGGCCGCGCTGGGCGCAGCCGCCGGGGTCGGAGCCGCCGCTACCGGCTTGGCAGCGGCTTTCGCCGGAGCCTTGGCCGTGGTTTTGGCAGGCGTTTTTTTCTTGGGCGTGCCCCAGCCGTCGTCAGCTACGGGCGTACCCCAGCCGTCATCGGCCGCCTTTTTCTTGGGTGTGCTACTGATGGGCGGTCCCCAGCCATCGTTGGAGCTAGCCTTGCTGCCACCGCTCCACATATCGGCCGTATCCCAGCCATCGCTGGCCCGCTTTTTCTTCACGGCCGGCTTGGGTTTGGGCTTGGCCGCAGCGGGCTTGGCGGGCGTAGCAGCAGGCTGGGCGGCTGGCTTGGGGGTAGCCGGCACAGGATTCAGGTCGAACGTGGCATTGGGGTCGGGCACCGCCGCAGCCTTGTAGGCAAACGAAAGCTGCCCGCCCGTCATCCGCAGGGCATTGAAGCCCGTGCGGTAGAAGTACCCACCGTTGAGCACGCGGGCCGTGGTGGTCAGGTACTTCTCCACATCGGCGGTCGGGTCCTTCTCCACCGACTGCCCTACCGCGTCGAGGTACTGGTCTACCTGCTGGTCGCTGAGGCTGGCCTTGGTTTTGCCACCCACGATGGCGCTGTAAAACGCCGTGAGGTGCGGCACCGGCCGCAGCTTCTTATCCAGCATTTTCTGCGATAAAGCCGCGATGGCTGTCTGCTGGCTGGCCGTGAGCTGATTGCTGGCCCACAGTTGCCGTAGCTGCTCGCCCAGCGCCTTGGCCCCGGCGTTGTTGGTAGCCAGCATCATCGTGCGCACATCGATGATGAACTGCGCCGGGTCGGGCGAGAGATGGCCGGTGTAGCGCTGCACCGCCACCTGGCCGGGGCGCACCTCACCGGGCGTGCGGCCATCGGTGGGCGGCACGGGCGTAGCGGCGGGCGCACCCGTGGGCTTCGCGGCGGGGGTCGCGGGCTTGGTGGTTTGCGCCCCGGCGGGCAGCAGCGGCAGCGTGAGACAGAAAAGGGCGGCGAGCAGTCGCTTCATATGGTCGGGCAATGGCCGTGGGCGGCCGGCAGGTCGTTCCCGGCGGGTACCGGGCAGCTTACAGTTTGGTAAAGAGAGCCGAAACCCAGCTCCGCAGCGTGCGGTGCCGCTCGTAGCGCAGGCCCTGACGGGTAGCTTCGGCCGTTATTTTGTCTAAATCTTCCTCGTAAAACCCGCTGAACAAAATTGGTTTCCCAGTGGGCAGCAGGCGGCTATACTCGTGCATGTCCTCCAGCAACACGTTGCGGTTGATATTGGCCAGAATCAAGTCGAAGGGAGCCTCGTCGGCCAGGGTTTCGGCCCCGCCCAGGCGGCACTCGATGGTGCGGCAGTGGTTTTCGGCGGCATTATCGCGGGCGTTTTCTACGGTCCAGGGTTCCACGTCTACGGCCAAAACCTGGCGGGCACCCAGCATTTCGGCCATGATGGCCAAGATGCCCGTACCGCAGCCCATGTCCAGCACGCGCTTGCCGTGGTGATCGATATCGAGTTGATTTTCAATCATGAGTGCCGTCGTCTCGTGGTGGCCGGTACCAAACGACATGCGGGGCATTATCTCAATGTCGTACTCCACGCCCTCGGGCTTGGGGTGGAAGGGAGCCCGTACCGACACCCGGTCGGCAATGATGAGCGGCTGAAAATTCTTTTCCCACTCGGCATTCCAGTTTTGCCGGGTAATCACGCGGTCGGAGTAAGCCAGCTCGCCAATGCCCTCGTAGCGGCTCATAATTTCGGCCACGGCATCGCGGTCGAACGCGTCTTCGGTCGTGTAGGCGCAAAAGCCAGCATCGTTGTCTTCGAACGTATCGAAGCCCACCTCGCCCAATTCGGCCACCAGAATGTCGGCCAGTTCGCGGGGAGCCTGCACGGTCAACTCAATAAAATCCATTTTGCAATTAAAAGAAAAGGTAACAGTCGGCAAAGTTCGCTCAAAACCGGGAGCCGGGCCGGCCGTTGCACTATTATAACGAAAAAGCCGCTGGCACGGACCGGCGGCTTTTTAGATAATTTATTCTAACCCTACTGCTTGCAGCCGGCAAACGAACGCACCTTGGTGTAGTGAATCGCAAAATCGGCTCGGCTGCGGTCGGTAGTTACGAACAACGTGTAGTCGGCAAACTCCCGGTTTTCGGCCGGGCACCACAAGCCCGCCTTGTCGGCAAACAGCTTATTGGTTTCGTTGAACACAAGAACGTCGGCAAAAGCCTGCTCGGGCTCCACGTACACGACCGCAAAGCACGAATTGGCCCGGCGGGGGTCGTTTTCGAGGTAGACCGAGCCAAATATCTTGCATGGCTCTACCGAACCAGCAGGGCGGGTGGGTGCCGGAGCGAACGAGCGGCCCTCTTTAAGCGAGCCCGGCGCGGCGAAAAAAAGCAGGAGAGAAAGTAGAAAAGAATACATGAGTGGACTGCAATTAAAGAATGAATGGTAGGTTAGCCAGCCGACTTAGCCCGCTAAGGCAATAATTCGGCCTAAAATACAATTCGTCCTTTGGGCAGTACCAGGTAGCTAAAAGGACTTGACAATTTCTACAAAATCCCGGGATTTTAGCGAAGCGCCGCCGATGAGGCCGCCGTCTACGTCGGGTTGGCTGAAGAGCTCCCGGGCGTTCTGCGCGTTGCACGAGCCGCCGTAAAGGATGGTCGTATCATCAGCGGTGGCCTGGTCGTAGGCCGCGGCTATCTGTTGGCGAATGAAGGCGTGTACCTCCTGGGCCTGGGCGCTGCTGGCCGTGCGCCCCGTACCGATGGCCCAAATGGGCTCGTAGGCGATAACCACTTTCGCAAAATCCTCTTTGCTGAGGTGAAACAAGCCATTGGCCAGCTGCTGGCCGATGAAGTCGAAAGTTTCGTCGGCCTCGCGGGTTTCGAGGCTCTCGCCCACGCAGAAAATCGGCTTCAGGCCCGCGGCCAGAGCGGCGGTCAGCTTCTCGGCCAGCAGCGCGTCGTCTTCGCGGAAATGCTGACGGCGCTCGGAGTGGCCCAGAATTACGTAGTCGCAGCCCACCGACTGCAATTGCTTGGCCGACACCTCACCAGTGTAGGCGCCGCTTTCTTTCTGGTGGAAGTTCTGGGCACCCAGCGCGGGGTTACCGCCCTCGCCCAGCAGCCGGCCCACGCCACTCAGCAGGGGGAAGGGCGGGCAGATAACTACCTGGGGCCGGGGGCCGGTGATTTCGTCGTGCAGCATCTGCACGATTTCAGACGTCAGGGCCTGCGCTTCGGGCAGGGTGAGGTTCATTTTCCAGTTGCCGGCAACGAAATTCTGGCGCATCGGAAGAAGGGGTAAAGTAAAACGCGGCCCACTGCGAGCCGGGGCAAAAGTACAGGCTGGCCTCGCCCCGCCCCTACCCTCGCACCGGCAACTGCCGGCGACGCTGCCAGCCAGCCGCCACGGCCCCCAGCAGCAGCACCACTGCCGCCCCGAGCGCCGCCGTGGCCAGCCCCGGCTGGCTCGCCCGCTGGGCCACCAAAGTCCCCACGAGCCCCCAGGCAATGGGCAGCGGCAGGCGAGCATCCTGGTTGCGCCAGGCCAGCCCGGTACCCAGCCCCGCTGCCGCCAGCAGCAGCACGTAGCAGCCCAGCTGGCTGGCCTCGGCCGACCAGCTCACCCCAAACCCATCGCGCAGGCCAAAAATGAAGTTGAGCACCGTCGCCAGCAGGATCCAGCCCAGGTAAAAGCTCAGAAACCACATCGGCCAGCTCGGTGCCATCTGCATGAGCACCAGCCGCCGCACCCGCCCGTAGGTCTGAGCCAGCAGGAGTAAAATGAATAGCATAACGGTCAGGCTCATGCTGATGAGCTCGTAGCTAAAAACCAGCGTCCAGGCAGTGGTAGCCAGCACGGCCAGCGTCAGCAGGGAGTTGATTTCGCGGGGCAGACGGGCACCCTGCTGCCGGGGCAGCAACTGCCACACCGTGTACACCACCAGCCCCAGAAAAATGATGCCCCAGATGCTGAACGCGTAGCCCGCCGGCGTGAGTAGCGTAGGATGCCGGGCTGACATGGCCCCGTTGCTGAGCGCGCCTGCGGGCGGGCGGGCATTGTACACGTAGTTGACGTACAGGCAGGCCGCTACGGCTACCGGCAAGAGCCAGCGCCACGGGCGGCCGGCTTCGGGGGCAGTGTGTTCCATGCCAGCCCATACGCAAGAAACGGCAAGAGCGCCGCACCTCAACAAGCCGGGCGCGGCGCTCTTGCTACTTAATCTTTTACAAGCCGGCTACTTACACAAACAAGCCTTCTACCGACAGGTAGCGCTCGCCGGTGTCGTAGCAGAAGGTGAGCACTTTGCCGCCCTGCGGCACTTCAGAAAGCTTTTTGGCCACGGCGGCCAGCGAGGCTCCCGACGAGATGCCGCACAAGATGCCTTCTTCGCGGGCGGCGCGGCGCGTCATTTCAAACGCCTCGTCGCGGCTCACCTGAATCACGCCGTCGAGTACTTCGCGGTGCAGGTTGTCGGGAATAAAACCCGCCCCGATCCCCTGAATAGGGTGCGGCCCCGGCGCGCCACCGCTGATAACCGGCGAAAGCTCGGGCTCCACGGCGAAGGTCTTCATGTGCGGGAACTTAGGCTTGAGCACCTCCGTCACGCCCGTGAGGTGACCACCCGTCCCTACGCCCGTGATGTGAAAGTCGAAGCCGCCCTCCGGCGCATCGGCCAGAATTTCCTGGGCCGTGGTCGCTACGTGCACCGCGATGTTGGCGGGGTTGGAAAACTGCATGGGCATCCAGGCGCCGGGCGTGGTATCCACAATTTCCTGCGCCTTGGCAATGGCGGCCTTCATGCCGCCCTCGCGGGGCGTTAGCTCCAGGTTAGCCCCGTAGGCCGACATCAGGCGGCGGCGCTCGATGCTCATGCTCTCGGGCATGACGAGCGTGATTTTGTAGCCCTTCACGGCGGCTACCAGCGCCAAGCCTACGCCGGTATTACCCGAGGTAGGCTCCACGATAAGGCTACCGGGGGTGAGAATACCATCCTTTTCGGCCTGCTCTATCATGCTCAGCGCAATGCGGTCCTTGATGGAGCCACCGGGGTTCTGGCGCTCCAGCTTCACCCACACCTCCACGTCGGGGCGCTCGGCAAACAGGCGGTTGAGTTTCACGAGCGGCGTGCGGCCGATGGCTTCGAGAATGGAATTGGCTTTCATGGAAATAGGTAAAATAGTGGGGTGGGGAAATGGTGGGGTGGGGAAATGGTGAGACGGTGAAATGGCGGATCAGCAGTTCGGGTAGCTATTTCTTACCTGACTCACTATTTTCCCAAATCACAATCTCACCATTTCACCATCTCGCCGGTTTAAATCGAAAAAGTCAGCTCGCCGGCTGGGTCGTCTTGCCGCGCCATGTGCAGCTGCGCCCGATGGTACACCCGCGAGTGCGAGGGCACGCTTTCGGTCAGCCACACGTTGCCGCCGATGATGCTGCGGGTGCCAATTACCGTGCTGCCGCCCAAGATGGTCGCGTTGGCGTACACCACCACGTGGTCTTCGATGGTGGGATGGCGCTTAAGACCCTGCAAGCCCTTGGCCACGCTCAGCGCACCCAGCGTAACGCCCTGGTAGAGCTGCACATGCGCCCCAATCTCAGCCGTTTCGCCGATGACGATGCCCGTCCCGTGGTCGATGCAAAAGGCCGGCCCGATGCGGGCGCCGGGGTGAATGTCGATGCCCGTGCGCTGGTGCGCGTATTCGCTCAGCAGGCGCGGCAGGCGCGGCACCCCGCGCTGGTGCAGGGCGTGGGCCAGCCGGTGCAAGGCCGTCGCGTAAAAACCGGGGTAGGTACTCAGGATTTCGCCCAGGTCCTGGGCGGCGGGGTCGGCGGCCAGGGTGGCGGTGGCATCGCGCAGCAGCGCGTCGCGCAGGGCGGGCAAACCATCGAACAGGTCGGCGGCCAGGGCGCTGGGCTTGCTAGGCAGGCCGGGTACCTGAG
>CAJYVK010000303.1 GCA_913778455.1 uncultured Hymenobacter sp.
CCTCGTTGTAGCGCGGCGCGGGTGCAGCCACGGGCACGGGCCGGCGCAGGGCCTTGAGCCAGCGCAGTCCCTGGCCCCGCATCCGCAGCTGCTGGCCGGGCAGCACGGCCGCAAAGTGAGCGCGCTCGTGGCTGTCGGTCAGCCGGATGCCTAGCTCCCGCTCGCAATGCGCCATAGCTTCCTCGACGGTGACAAAAAAGGCCGTTGGACGCGGGTCGCCAAACCCGCAATTGACCTCAAAATGATAAGCTGTGCCAGCTGGCAGGGCGTCGAATGGCGGCAAGGCATTTTCCATAATACAGCGCTGATTATTTGTTGGTTGCGTCTATATACAATACGTTTTTAGTTGCTTGATAGTTCGCTTTTTGCTCTTTATTTTATATCTTTTTGCTCTTTTAATGCAGCTTTTTCCCTCATTGCCCCCGCCCTTAAAATGACAGCGGCCAGCGCTCTGGAAGAGGCCGGCCGCTGAGGGTGCTGAAATTGCTTTTGCGAGTGGTCAGAATTAGCCGGGGATGGGCAGCCGCCGGTGCGGGTTGCGGCTGGTCGAGGCGGTGGCCTCTCTTGGCAGTTGGGGCTCAAACCAGTCGCGGTAGGTTGTCGTCAGCCGGTCGGCGATGATGGCCAGGCGCTCGGGTTCGCCAGCGCGCTTCACCCAGATGTGGGCACTGCCGCAACCTACTTCGTAGGCGGCACCCAGCAGCTTCTTCACTGCCCCCGCCAGTTCGCGCAGGTCCGGGGTGTGGGCATGGACCAGCACGTACCGCCGCACCTGCGCCAGGCAGCGCTTTTCGGCGGCGGAAGCGGGCGGCAGCTCAACGGCTAGGTAGGCCTGCTGGGCCGGAAAACCGGCGGGCGGTACATGGAGTGAGGAAAAAGGCATGGCTCAAAAATTAGTGAACGTGCAGGTAGTCAATATTTCGGAAGCCGGCCAGCAGCCGGGCAGTGGTAAACGCCGGCGCGAAAAGGCCGCGCTGATAATCGGCGTGCAGCCGGCCCACGTCGCGGAACTCGTAGGCCAGCCCGGTGTGGCCCACGGGCTGCAGAAACTGGTCGGCTTCCTCGGCGCTAAAGCCGCTCAAATCGCGGCCATCACTGAGCAGCACCTGCACGCCGGGCCGCTCGCCGGGGCCGCGCTCGTACACTTCGTAAATCAGGCCCACGGCTCGCTCGCGGGGGTAAAGCACCGCGTCGCCGACGCGGAAATTGGGGGGAGTGGTCATCGGATTTTAGTAGGGTCTTGGTTAAAGGAGCAGGAGCGCAAACTGCCCGCCGTGGTCTTCCCGGATGGCCCTAACAGCCTCGCGGGCGATGTGACGCAGGGCTTTTACCAGCGCTTCGAGCACCTGAAAATCTTCCGGCGTATCGATGAGCAGCTGCAGCCGGGCGGCTACCTCGGCGGTCAGGCCCTCGGTGTTGAGGCCGTAGCTACGCTGCTGCATGTCAGCCTCCACATCGGTCAGGGCCGCCGCGACTCGCGCCCGGTACGCGTTCCAGTCAATATCCCCAAACACGGGGGCTTCGGAAGCTTTCATCAGAGGCAGGGGCATCGTTTTTGAGGACAGTAATTTCTTTTTAGCGATTTGCTTTTTACAATTGCAAAAAGCAAATCGGGAGTAGCAACGCGCTACTCCCGACCGGCTGGGCTCAGGCGGCCATCAGCCAGCTTTTTTCGGCGGCGGCGTACTCGCGGGCCGTTTCGTCCTCTTCCACCAGCACGGGCAGCTGCGCCGGGGTGGGGGTAGGCTCCTCGGGGTCTTCGTCGGCCGTGCCCAGAATGAGCCTGGCGGCCCGCTGGGCCTTGCTGGCGGCTTGCAGCACCAGCTTTTTATCGTTTTTCAGCCGCTCCAGCCAGCCCTGGATGTAGGCCACGGCGTTTTCCTCGGTCTGCTCGGTATTGAGGCCGGCGGCCGCGCACAGGAAGGAAGCGCCCATCTCGGCCGTCAGCTCCTCGCGGGCGTAGCTGGCCGACTGCTTGCCTTCGCCAGCCGTCAGGTCGGGGCGGTCGAGGCGGGAGGCGTGGCCGGTGCTGTGCGTCAGCTCGTGAAAGAGGGTGGCGTAGTAGCCTTCGGCGCTGGTGAAGGTGGCGGGCTCGGGCATGTTCACCACATCCGGGGCGGGGGCGTAGTAGGCGCGCTGGTGCAGGTGCTGAATGGCCGGCCGGCCTTCCCAGCCGCTTACAATGCTCTCGGCGGCGGCCAGGGGCGTATGGTCGCGCTGCACTACCTCGGGCAGGTTGAAGTCAATGTTTTCGATGTCTTCCACCGAAAAGACGGTGTAGTATTTCAGGAAGGGCATTTTCTCTTCCTGCCCGGTTTGCTGGTTTTCGCGCACGGAAACGTTGTAGTACACCACCGGATGCCCTTTGGCGCCCTTGCGCACGTTGCCCCCCAGGGCCAGCGCCTGCTTGAAGGTGAGAAAGAACGGCAGCGCCCCGCTGAAGTGCAGCAAAAAGGCATTGATGCCGGTGTAGGCTTTGCCCGTGGCGTAGTTGCGGGGCAGGCCGTACACGGCGTTCCACGGCTTGCGCCAGGGAATGATGCCGCCTTCCAGCGCCGCCACAATGCGGTCGGTAACCAGCTGATAAACGTCGGGGCGGGTAGCGGCCGAAGCGGCTTTCTTGGCGGTGGTCGGGCGGGCCTTTTTCATAATAAAGCGCTGTTTTGCTGTACGTTTGTTATACTTATTATACGTAAAACAGACTTTATAAGTTCTCTTTTTGATACTTATTTTATATCTTTTTGCTCTTTTTATTAAGTGATGCTCTCCCTGCTTTTTTGCCCTACCGCCCCTTTATCCTGGCTGAGTAATTTTCCAACTTTTGAAATACTTTGACTATGTCGCAAGCATACGCCATACTATGACGTATGCTTGCGATATACTTCACAATCCACCCCAGTGACCTACGCCAAAACCGCCGCTTTTACCGAGGAGCAATAGCAGCTGGCCAGCAAGCGGGTCTGTATTTCCGGCAACATTGCCGCCGAGCTGCCCTTGTCCCGCACTACTGTCTCCCACTATCTGCAGGAGTTAAAGGCGCTGGATTTGATACGCGGCGAAATCGAGGGCCTCACGGTATGCTACTGCCTCAATACGGAGCTGCTGCAACGGATTCAGCAGCAGTTTACTGCCTTTTCAGCAAGGCTACGCGTGGCGGTGCCTGCGCCTGCTAATACTTACTCATTTAAGCTTTGAGCAGCATGAACATCTCCGAAATGAAGCAGGCCCTAGCGGGGCTGAACGCCGTGACTTTCCGCCTGCCTACGGGTGAATACCTGCCCGTGCACTTCACGTCACGGAAGTGGGCCTAGTGAGCAAGCACTTCATCGACTGCGGCGGCGTGGAGCGTCGGGAAACCGTGGCCAATTTCCAGCTGTGGGAAGCCAGTGGCCTAGCGAGGATACAGTCGGTAGATAACGTAAAATATCGCGAAGCACACTGTTCGTTTTTCCCATAAACTCAACTGATTTTGCCTTCTCCCCATTTTATAGTTTAGGAACAAGCAAGAATTCCCTGTTTAAAAAACCCTTCGCCCCTAAGCTATCGGCGCAGATAGCCAGCGGCACTCCGAACAAGCTCAGAATTGCCGCCTAGTCTTGCCTTACCATCCCACACTCACCTGGTAAGGCTCATGCGACATCTTTGGCTGGCGGCGCTGCTAGCAGCTCCCGCTTACCCCCGGCCGGCAACCGGCGGGGCCAGTGCGGGCGGCACCTACGACTTTACCCACCCGGCCACCACCTACGCCGTGCCGGCCGAGCTGCGCGAGCTATCGGGGCAGGCGTGGGGAAGCGCCCAGCAGCTGGCCTGCATCCAGGACGAAGCCGGCAGTCTCTTTTTCTATAACCTGCGTACCCAGCGCCTCGACAGCACCGTGCAGTTTGCGGGCCCCGGCGACTACGAGGACGTGGCGCGAGTGCCCGGCGGCTGGCTTATCCTGCGCAGCGATGGCCGGCTGTTTAAGCGCGCCGGCCGCGTAACCACTACGTATGACACTGGCCTAAGCGCCGCCAACGAGCCGGAAGGCCTCACCTACGACCCCACCACCCAGACGCTGCTCGTGGCCTGCAAGGGCGAGCCCGGCGCGGGCCTGCCCGCCACCCAGCGGGCGGTGTACCGCCTCCACCCGCGCACGTACCACATCGACGCGGCGCCCGCCTACGTGCTGGATATTCCGGCCATCCTGGCCCGCTCGCCGGCCGCCGTGCGCCCCGGCGAAACCGCCCAAAAGGCCGGCAGCCTGAGCCGGTTTGCGCCCTCGGCCGTGGCGGTGCACCCGCGCACCCACCACGTGTTCGTGCTCTCGGCCCGCGGCAACGACCTGGTGGAGCTGGATGCGCAGGGCCGGCTCGTGGCCGCGCACACGCTGGACCCGGCGCTGTTTCCGCAGCCCGAAGGCCTGGCGTTTGCGCCCACCGGCGACCTGTTCGTGTCGAGCGAAGCCGGCAGCAAGCACGGGCCGGGCCGCTTGTATCGCTTCGCAGAACTGCCGGCTAACCCTTAACTAGCAAGCTGCTATGTGGTGGATGTATGCCTTGCTCTCGGCCGTGTTTGCGGCGCTCACGGCCGTGCTGGCCAAAATCGGCATCAAGGGAGTCGATTCCAACCTGGCCACGGCCATCCGCACGGTCGTGATTCTGGTGCTGGCCTGGGGCATCGTCTACTTCCGGGGCGGGCTGGAGCAGGTGGGCCTGCTCACGCGCACCAACCTGCTTTTCCTGGGCTTGTCGGGCGTGGCCACGGGGCTGTCGTGGATATTCTATTTCCGGGCTTTGCAGCTGGGCAAAGTCTCGCAGGTGGCCCCGGTCGATAAGCTTAGCGTGGCCATTGCCATCGTGCTGTCGGTCGTCTTTCTGGGCGAGAAGCTGACCTGGCACACCGGCCTGGGCGCGGCAATGATTATCGGCGGCACGCTGGTCTTGATTTTCTGACTTCTTTCCAAGCCTTTTAGCCTATGCGCCTTTCCCTTCTAAAAGCGGCTGGCCTGGCCCTGCTGCTGGCCGGCCCGCTGGGCGCGGCCCGCGCCCAGCAGGTGCCCGCCCCGGCGGCGGCCGACACCCTGCACAAGTACGAGCGCCCGGCGGTGGGCCTGGTCGCCGGCGAAAAGCGCCGCTTCTTCCAAAGCAAGGGATTTCGGGCGGCGGTCGTGCCGGCAGTGCTCATCGGCTACGGTATCAGCACGATTAACGGCCACGGCTTCTACTCCAGCTACGACGCCAAAAGCGATATCAACCACCTCTTTGGTCCCGGCCGCCACACGCACGCCGATGACTACCTGCAATTTGCGCCCTACTTCGAGCTGGGCGGGGTGCTGCTGGCCGGCGTCGAGAGCAAAAACGACCGCGTGAACCTGGGCCTGGTCATCCTCAAGAGCGAGGTATTCATGCTGGCCAGCGTGTTCGCGGTGAAGAACCTGACCAACATCACCCGGCCCGATGGCACGGCCACGGCCTTCCCGTCGGGGCACACGGCGCAGGCGTTTCTGGCCGCCAGCATCGTGCACACCGAGCTACGCGACAAGAGCCAGTGGTACGGGGTAGGGGCCTACACTATTGCCACCGGCGTGGCCGCCCTGCGCATGCTAAACGACAAGCACTGGGAATCCGACGTGTTTGCCGGGGCGGGCTTCGGCATCCTCTCGGCCCACCTGGCCTACCTCACCCACCGCCACCGCTGGGGCCGCAAGCCGCTGAGCGCCGCCTCGTGGCAGGTCGCGCCGCTCTACTACGCCGGGGCCACGGGCCTGACGCTGCACTGGCAGCTGCGCTAAGCCACTTACTCATTGACTGCTTGTTATGAAGAAGATACCCGCCGTCACCCTGCTATTTTGGGTGATGAAAATCTGCGCTACTACGCTGGGCGAAACGGCCGGCGACCTGCTTTCCATGACCCTGAACGTGGGCTACGGCGTCAGCTCGCTCCTCCTGTTCAGCATTTTTCTGGCGGTGCTGGCGGGCCAGCTGGCCGTGCGCCGCTACGTGCCGGCGCTGTACTGGGCCGTGATACTGGCCACCAGCACGGCCGGCACCACGCTTTCCGACTACCTGGACCGCTCCCTGGGCCTGGGCTACGCCGCCGGCGCGGCGCTGCTCGTAACGCTGCTGCTGCTCACGCTGGGGCTGTGGTGGCAGAGCGAAAAGTCGCTGTCCGTCGATGACATCAAAACGCGCAAGGGCGAGCTGTTCTACTGGGTGGCCATCTTGTTTTCCAATACCCTGGGCACGGCGCTGGGCGATTTTCTGGCCGACGACTCGGGCCTGGGCTTTGGGGGCGGGGCGCTGCTCATTGGCAGCCTGCTGGCCGTGGTGGTACTGGCGCATTACGCCACGCGGGTGCCGGGCGTGCTGCTGTTTTGGGTGGCCTTTGTGCTCACGCGGCCCTTTGGGGCCACGTTTGGCGACCTGCTGACCAAGACGCCTGAAAAGCATGGCTTGGGCTTTGGCACCACGGGCTCGTCGCTGATTCTGTTTGGCATCCTGGCCGGGCTGGTGGCCTACGAGTCGCTGCGCCGACCGGGGCCGGCCGTTGCTGAACTGCCCGCCCGCTAAAAAATGGGCAGTCTTTCCTGCGTTCTCCTTTTCAAATCTTCGATGAAACACTTGCTTGCTGCTGCCGCGCTCACGCTGCTGGCGGCCTCCGGGGCCCGCGCCCAGGCCCCCGCCGCGCCCTACCGCCTGCTGCACACCATTCCGGTGCCGGGCGATGGCGGCTGGGATTTTATGACCATCGACCCCGCCGGCGAGCGCCTCTACGTGGCCCACAACGCCCAGGTCGACGTGATTGACCTTAAAACCCGCCGGGTGGTGGGCACCGTGGCGGGCACGCCCGCCGCCCACGGCGTGGCCGTGGTGCCCGCCACCGGCCGCGGCTACGTGAGTTGCGGGCGCAACAACTACTGCGTGGCCTTCGACCTGAAAACCCTCCGCAACCTGGGCACCATCGCCACCGGCCCCAAGCCCGACGCGGTGTTCTACGACGCGTTTGCCCGGCGCGTATTCGCCTTCAGCAACGCCGGGGGCCAAAGCTCGGTGCTCGACCCGGCCAGCGGGCGGGTGGTGGGCACGGCCGCGCTGGGCGGCGACGTGGAAGTGCCCGCCAGCGACGGCCAGGGCCATATTTTCGTGAACCTGGAAGATAAGAGCGAGGTAGTGGAGTTCGATGCCCGGTCGCTGGCCGTGCGCCACCGCTACCCCCTGGCGCCCGGGGCCGAGCCTACCGGCCTGGCGTTTAACCCGCGCACGCACCGCCTCTTCAGCGGCTGCGCCAACGGCAAGCTCGTGGTAACCGACAGCCAGACCGGCCGGCAGGTGGCGGTACTGCCCATCGGCCAGGGCGTGGATGGCGTGGCCTTCGACGCCAGCGCCGGCAACATCGTGACCACCAATGGCGAAGGCACGCTCACCGTCATCCACGAAGATGCGCCCGACCAGTACCGGGTGGTGGCCACCATCGCCACGGCCCCCGGTGCCCGCACCGTAACCCAGAGCCCCACCACGCACCATCTCTTTACCTGCACCGCCGACCTGGGCCCCGCCGCGGCCCCCACGGCCGATAACCCGCATCCGCGCCCGAGCATCGTGCCCGGCACGTTTCGGGTGCTCGAATATGGTCGCTAGCCTGCTCGCTGTCAATGAAGGTAGTAGCTAGCCTTGCTGCGGCGTGGCATCGCCACCGCCCCTTGCTGCTGCTGCTGGCCGTGGTGGCGAGCAGCTGGGGCCTGTTTCTGGAAGTAGCCCACGAGCTGCGCGAAGACCGCCGCCAGCCCGACCACGGCTTTCCGTTTGACCGGCCAGTGCTCAACTTTTTGCACCAGCACCCCACGCCGGCCCTGTGCGCGGTGGCCGCCCGGCTAAGTGACCTCCGGGGCCCGGTGTGGCTGAGCGTATACGCGCTGGGCGCCTGCGGGCTAGGCTGGGGGCTCTACCGGCGGCGCTACCGCGAAACGGGCTTTGCGGTGGGCGCGGTGGGCGGCACCATGGCCTTTAACCTGCTGGCCAAGTATCACTTCGAGCGGCTGCGGCCCGATTTTTACCACCAGGTATGCGGGGAGGTCTTGCGGCAGCTACCCGACCCTAGCTTTCCCAGCGGCCACGTCATGGCTTCGCTAGCGCTGGCTAGCGTGGCCGGCATACTGGGCTGGCGTACGCGCTGGCGCTGGGTGGCGTGGGGCATCGGCCTGCTGTTCGCGCTGGGGGTGGCGTGGTCGCGGCTTTACCTGGCCGCCCATTATCCGTCCGATGTGCTGGCCGGCTGGTTTGCCACCGGCGGCTGGGTGGGGAGCCTCTACCTGGCATTTGCACGCTATTTGCCAACCTTACGGCCGTTGGGGCAGCAACCGGGGCTGCCGACCGCCCAGCGTGGGGGGTAGGGGCGAAGGCCGCTGCACCACCCGGCAGGCCGGACCCACCCGGGCCCGGCCTGCTTACTCGGAGGGGCTACTTTTTGGCGAGCGTGCCATCGGCGTGGAACACCACGTCCTGCCGCTTGCCGTGCTTGCTCACCTCTGCCTCGTAGGTAGTGGCGCCGCTGGCCGCGACGATGGTAGCGGCTTCGGTTACCTGGTAGCCTCGGTAATCGCGGGCCAGCGTGGCGCGCACCGGGGCGGGCAGGTGGCTGGGGGCCATGTCCGTCTCGGTTTCGAGCAGGGCGCCGGCCGGACTCAGCAACGCCGACATGGTAGCGCCGTTCAGCGTAAAGGCAGCTTCGTAGTGAGCGCCTTCCTTTTCCCAGGTGGGGGCTTTCACCGCCGGAAATGTTGCGTTGAAGGTGGCCACCACGGCGGCGGGCACCTGGGTTGGCTTGATGGGTTGGGCCTGGGCCGAATAGGCCAGACTCACCAGCAGTACTGGCAACAGGGTCTTGTTCATGGGGTGATGGGGTAGGGAATGAAGAAACTACCGACCAAGATTACCTGCTGATGTTGAGGATATTCGGAGTATGCCGCGTTTGGTAGCGGCTAATTGAAAAAGCCACCCTTTGAACGAAGCCCGTGCGGCTGAGCTGGGCGCAGCACCTGCTTGCCAGCCTGGTAGCTGGGGGCCACTGCCCCGCCCGGCCTCGTTGTCTTTACCTTTCCCCGTTCCATGAAGCTATTAATCATAGAAGACGAGGCCGAGCTGGCCGCCAGCCTCGTCAGCCACCTGCAAGGCCAGCAGTACGTGTGCGAAGTGGCCCGCACCTTCGCCGCCGCCGAGGAGAAGCTGCTGCTCTTCGACTACGACTGCATCCTGCTCGACCTCACGCTGCCCGGCGGCGACGGCCTGGAGCTGCTGCGCCAGCTGCAAGCCCGCCAGAAAGCCGATGGCGTCATCATTACCTCGGCCCGCGATGCCCTCGACGACCGCATCGCGGGCCTGCACCTGGGGGCCGACGACTACCTGCCCAAGCCCTTTCACCTCTCCGAGCTGAGCGCCCGCATCGCGGCTTTGGTGCGGCGGCGGCGCTTCAACGGCGCCAACGTGGTGCAGGCCGGCCCGCTGGCCGTGGACGTGCTGGCCCGCACGGCCACCGTGCACGGCCAGCCGCTGGCCCTCACGCGCAGCGAGCTGGACCTGCTGCTGCTGCTGCTGGCCAACCAGCGCCGGGTGGTCATGAAATCGACCATCGCCGAGCACGTCTCGGGCGACATGGCCGAGCATTTCGACTCGTTCGAGCCCGTGTACACGCACGTCAAGAACCTCAAGCGCAAGCTCGGCGAGGTGGGGCTGGGCGAGTGCATCCGCACGGTGTACGGGCTGGGCTACCGCTTCGAGCTACCCGCCGCATGAGCCCGTCCCGCCCCGTCAAGCTGCTGCTGCGCACGCTCCGCGCGCAGCTCGTGTACGCCGGCCTGGTGCTGATGGCCGGCACGTTCCTGTTCTACTTCGTGCTGCAACAGCTCTACTACGCCGATGTGGACGAGGCCCTGCTGCTGCGCCGCGACGAAGTGGCCGCCAAGCTGCCGCTGGTGGCTTCGCCCGCCGACCTGGCCCTGTGGATGCGCCTCGACCGCGACCTGGAAATCAAGCCCCTAGGGCCGGGCGAAGCCCCGCCGCCTACCCGTATCGTGGGCGAAAAGCGCTATTTGGCAGCAGCCAAAGAGTGGGAGCCCTACCGCACGCTCACCACTACCGTGCCCTACCGGGGGCGGCCCTACCGGCTGGTGCTGCGCAGCTCGCTGGTGGAGAGCGAGGACCTGCTGGCCGCCATCGGGCTGGCGCAGGCGGGGCTGCTGGTAGTGCTGCTCGGGGGGCTGGTGCTGGTGCAGCAGCGGGTGGCGCGCCGGCTCTGGCAACCGTTTTACCAGACGCTGGCGCAGTTGCGGCGCTTCCGCCTCGACCAGCGCGCGCCCATCGAGTTGGCGGCCTCGCCCACGCTGGAGTTTCAGGAGTTGAACCTGGCCCTCACCGAGCTGCTCACCCAGCACCGCCGCCTCTACCACAGCCAGAAGGAATTTACCGAAAACGCGGCCCACGAGATGCAAACGCCCCTGGCCGTGCAGCACACCAAGCTGGAGTTGCTGGCCCAGCAGCCCGACCTGAGCGAAACCCAGGCCGAGCACCTGGGCGCCCTGCTGGCCGTGACCCAGCGCCTCACCCGCCTGAATCGCAGCCTGCTGCTGCTGGCCCGCCTCGAAAACCAGCAGTTCGCCGCCACCGATGAAGTGGAGTTGAACTACGTCATCGCTACCCTCGCCGCCCAGGTGCAGGAGCAGCTCGCCGCGGCTGGCCTCACGCTGCACCTCGACCTGGCCGCCCTGGTGACGCTGCGCGCCAACAGTACGCTACTGGAAATCCTGGTGAGCAACCTGCTGGTGAACGCCATCCGCCACAACGAGCCGGGCGGCACGGTGGCCGTAACCCTCACTGCCCGGCAGCTCACGGTCGAGAACACAGGCCGGGCCGAGGCGCTGCCGGCCGGCCGCGAGTTTGCCCGCTTCCGCAAGGACGCCCTGAGTGCGCCGGGGGGGGTAGGGCTGGGCCTGGCCATCAGCCGGCAAATCTGCGACACCAGCGGGCTGACGCTGGCCTATGCGTTTGCCCCGCCCAACCGGCACCGGTTCGTGGTGGGGTGGGCGTAGCGGGCGCGGCGTGCTCCGAAGCTGCTCAGAATTGACGGTGAGCTTGCGGGCCTAACCGGGCAATCCGGCCTCGCTATGCGTTTGTTATCCTTGAAAATCAGCCGTTTTAGTGCGTCGTGCCGGCCATTGCTGCTGCTAGCGCTCCTGCTGGCCGGCCCGGCGGGCTGGGCGCAGCCCGCGCTACCCACCCCGCCCGCGCCGACCCGCGACCTGCGTTTTTACCTCGCTCAGGCTAGCCAGAACAGCCCCCTGAGCCACGACGTGCGCAACCAGGGCCGGGCCGCGCAACTCGAAACCGAGCGCCTACGCGCCTTCTATACCAAGGCCACGGGCACGCTGGTAGCCAACTATACCGCCGTACCCGTGCTGACCCGCGACAACGGCCAAACCCGCCTCAGCTACTCGGCCGACAACAGCACCAACTACGTGGGCTACGACGTGGCCCTGAGCAACGGCGCGCTCTACCAGGGCTACGCCCAACTCACCCAGCCGCTCTTCAACCAGAAGCGCTTCGAGGCCTACGCCCAGCAGGCCCAGGGCCTGGCCCTCAGCCAGCAAAACCTGGCGCGCCTTTCGCTGCACGATTTGGAGAAGCTGGTGGGTGACCAGTACATCCTCTGCCGGCAGGACCTGGACCAACTCGCCTACGTGCGCGAGCTGCTCGGCATCCTCGACCGCCAGCGCCTGCTGGTGCGCAAGCTGGTGGAGGCCAGCCTGCTCAAGCAGTCGGACTATGCCCTGCTCAGCATCGAGGTCGAGACGCAGCAGCTATTTCTCAACACCTACCGCACGGCCTACCACCGCGATTTGCTCGATTTGAACGTGCTCTGCGGCCTGGGCGACACCACGGAGGTGCAGCTGGCCCCGCCCGACCTGCCGCTGCACCGCACCGGCCCCGCGCCGGGCCTTTCGGGCTTTACCGAGCGCTACCGCCTCGATAGCCTGACGCTGGCCGCCAACCAGCGCGTGTTTGAGCTGCGCTACCGGCCCGTCGTCAATGCCTTTGCCAACGGCGGCCTTAATGCCGTGACCCTGGCCGACTTGCCGCAGCGCTTCGGGGTGAGCGCGGGGCTGAGTTTCAGCCTCTACCTCTTCGATGGCCACCAGCGCCAGCTCAGCCGCGACCGCACCACGGCGCTGCTCGAAACCACCCGCGCTTACCGTCAGAACTTCGCCACCGTCAACCCCGTGCGCCAGCAGCGCCTGCTCTACGAACTGCGCCAGCTGGACGAGCGCCAGCGCCTGGCCCGCCAGCAGATTGCCAGCTACCGCCAGGTGCTCGACTCCTACAAGCGCGAGGTCATTGCCGGGCAGCTCTCGGTGGTGAGCTACGTGCAGGTGCTCAAAAACTACGCCGTGGCCACCCGCGACCTCGTGCTGCTCGAAAACAACCGGCTGCTACTCATCAACGCCTACAACTACTGGACCTGGTAGCCAGACCGCGCCCAGACCCGGCCGGCTACTATCTCTTAGGTATCAGGTTTCTCCCTATGCTTTCTCGACGCTTATTTCGACTGCTCGGCGGGCTGTCGGCGGGCCTGCTCGCCGCCTGCCACGCCAATGCGCCCGCCGACGAGGCCACCGGGCCGCCGCCCCGCGCCCAGGTGCAGGCCGTGACGGTAGCCACCCAAAGCCTGACGCAGTACCGCACGTTTCCGGCTACCTCCACCTACCCGCGCAAGAGCACCGTCACGGCCCCGGTGGCCGCCTACGTCACGGGCGTGCAGGTGCGCCTGGGTGATAGGGTGACAGCCGGGCAGGTGCTCTTCACCCTCGAAACCAAGGAGCGCCGGGCCCTGGGGGGCTCCATTCAGCGCATCGACCCCTCGCTCAAGGGCTTCGGGCTGGTGTCCGTCACGGCCCCGGCCAGCGGCATTGTGAGCGTGCTCAACATCCAGCAGGCGGGCGATTACCTGCTCGAAGGCTCCCCGCTGTGCACGGTGGCCGAGAGCAGCCAGCTCGTGTTTCAGCTCAACCTGCCCTACGAGTACCACGCCCTGGCGCAGGGCAACCCCAGCTGCACCATCGTGCTGCCCGACAGCACCCGCCTCACGGGCACGGTGCTCGCACCGCTGGCCAGCGTCAGCCCCGGCCAGTCGGAGGTGTATTTGGTGCGGCCGACTAATCCGCCGGGCGTCATCCCCGAAAATCTGATTGTGCAGGTGCGCCTCACCCAAACCAGGCAGCCCAACGCCCAGACGCTACCTGCCGCCTGCGTGCTGGCCGACGAAACGCTGCACCATTTCTGGGTGATGAAGCTGGTGAATGACTCCACGGCCGTGAAGGTGCCCGTGACGCTGGGCGTGCAAAACCCCACCGAAATCGAGATAAAAACCCCGGTTTTCGGCCCCCGCGACCGCATCCTGAGCGCCGGCAACTATGGGCTGGCCGACACCGCCCACGTCAAGCTGACCCGATGAGCGAGCCCACTACTAGCCCGGTCGCTACGCCCGCGCCGCCGCCCGCCGCCCCGGTAACGGAAGCGGGCAACACGTCTTATTTTCAGACCTACCGCAAGCCGATTCTGCTTCTTGGCTTGCTGCTGCTGGCGGTGGGGCTGTTTGCGTATTCGCGGATGCAGACGGCACTGTTCCCGGAAGTGACCTTTCCCAAAATCACGCTCATCGCCGACGCCGGGCAGCAGCCCATCGACCGGATGATGATAACCGTGACCAAGCCCCTGGAGGCCGCCGTGAAGCGGGTAAAGGGCGTGACGGTGGTCAAAAGCAGCACCAGCCGCGGCTCGTGCGTCATCCAGGTATTTCTGACCTGGAACGTGGATGTGTACAGCACCAAGGCCCAGCTCGAAAGCCGCGTCAACGAGATAAAGGGGCTGCTGCCGCCTGGTGTCACCATCGCCACCGAGGCCATGAACCAGTCGCTGTTTCCGGTGCTGGGCTACTCGCTCGAAAGCAGCTCGCGCTCGCCCATCGCCCTGCGCGACGCGGGCAACCTGCTGGCTAGGCCGCTATTTTCGCAGGTGCCGGGTGCCTCCAACGTCATCGTGCGCGGCGGCAAGGCCAAGGAGTTTGTCGTCACGCCCGACCCGGCCCGGCTGGCGGGGCTGCGCCTCACCCCGGCCCAGCTGCAGGCGGCCTTCGCCACCACCAATTTCGTGCAGTCGGCGGGCAATCTGGCCAGCTTCCGCCGCCTCTACCTCACCCTCACCGATACCCGCCTCGGGTCGCTGGACGACCTCAAGCAGGTGGTGGTGCGCGCCGACTCGGGCCGCGTGGTGCGCGTGCGCGACGTGGCTACGGTGGACATTCAGGAGCAGCAGGAGTTCACCATCCTCAACGCCAACGGCCACGACGCGGTGCTCATCGACCTGGTGAAGCAGCAGGGCGTGGACCTGGCCACTTTTGCTGCCGATGCCCACCAGAAGGCCGCTGAGCTGCGCCGGCTGCTGCCCCCCGGCATGACCCTCAGGCCCTACTACGACCAGTCGGTGTTCGTGGGCGACAGCATCGACAGCGTGATTCACAGCATCGTGGAGGGCCTGGCGCTGGCCATCCTGGTAATGATAGTCTTCCTGCGCTCGTGGCGGGCCAGCCTGGCGGTGCTGCTCACCATCCCGGTCACGGTCTGCTTCACGCTGCTGGTGCTCTACCTGTTCGGTATCACCTTGGATATCATGTCGCTCGGGGCCATCGCGGCGTCGGTGGGGTTGATTATTGACGACGCCATCGTCATCATCGAGCAGATTTACCGGCAGCACGAGGAAAACCCCGACCACAGCAACATCCAGGTGGTGCGCGGGGCCATCGCGGGGCTGTTTCCGGCCATGGTGGCCTCCTCGCTCAGCACCATCGTCATCCACTTCCCCTTCCGGCTGATGAGCGGGCTGGCGGGTAGCTTCTTCCGGGAGCTGTCTGATACCATGCAGATTACGATGGTGTGCTCGTTTCTGGTGACGTGGCTGCTGCTGCCGGTGCTGCACCTGCTCATCGGCTACCGGCCTGGCAAGCACGCCCACGCCCACAACGCGGCCCAGGAGCAGGCTGCCAAGCTGAGCTGGCTCACGGTCCTGTTTGCCCGGCCGCTGCTGGCGCTCGGGCTGGTGCTGGGCCTGGGGGTGGGCGCCTACCTGGTAGCGGGCAAGCTCGAAACCGGCTTCCTGCCCGACCTCGACGAGGGCAGCATCGTGCTCGATTACCACATGCCGCCCGGCACCAGCCAGGCCGAAACCGACCGCGTGCTGCGCCAGGTGGAAAAGAACATCATCACCAAGCACCCCGAAATCCAGAGCTATTCGCGCCGCACCGGCATCGGCCTGGCCTTCGACACCCGCCCGCCCGAGTACGGCGACTACCTCATCCAGCTCAAGCGTGACCATAAGCTCACCACGCCCGAGGTTATCGACCAGCTGCGCCAGCGCATCGAGGCCAGCCAGCCGGCCCTGACCGTGGACTTCGGCCAGCGCATCTCCGACTTGCTGGGCGACTTGATGAGCAGCGCCAAGCCCATCGAAATCAAGCTCTTCGGTGACGACCAGGCCACGCTCGAAAAGCTTTCCAACCGGGTGGGGCAGGTGCTGGAGCAGGTAAGCGGCGTGGCCGACGTCAACAACGGCCTCATCCCCTCCGGCCCCAGCATCGTCTTCCACCCCGACGTGGCCAAGCTCGCCCGCTATGGCCTTACGCCCCTCGACTTCCAGCAGCAGCTCGGCGACCTGGTGGGCGGGCAACTGCTGGGCAGCGGCTCGGGCGGCCCTACGGCCAGTATCTCGCCCGCCCAGGCCGCCTCGCTAGGCGGCGTGCAGGTGGGCCAGGTGCAGGACGGCGAGCAGCTGCGCCAGCTGCTGCTGCGCTACGTCGATTTCCGTCAGAACTCGCTGGCGCAGCTCGAAAAGCAAGTCATCGCCCTGCCCAATGGCACGGTGCGCCCGCTCACCTTTTTCGCCACCGTGGCCGTGGAGCCGGGCAACGTGGAGCTGCGCCGCGAAGACCTCAAGTCGGTGGCCCTGGTCACGGCCCGCCTCAACGGGGTAGATTTGGGCAGCGCCATCCAGGCCATCCGGCAGCAGGTGGGCCGGCAGGTGGCGCTGCCCCCCGGCTACACCATCGTCTACGGCGGGGCCTACGCCGAGCAGCAGTCCTCGTTCCGGGAGCTAGAGCTGATTCTGCTCACGGCCAGCCTGCTGGTATTCACGGTGCTGCTGTTCCTGTTCCGCGAGTGGCTGATTTCGCTGCTGGTGCTCTTCATCTCGGTCATGGGCCTCACCGGCTGCTTGCTGGCGCTGTTCGCCGCCGGCATCCCGCTGAACGTGAGCAGCTACACCGGCCTCATTATGGTGGTGGGCATCATCGCCGAAAACGCCATCTTCACGGTGCACCAGTTCTACGAGTCTTTGCGCGAGACGGGCGACGTGGACACGGCCATCCGCTACGCCATCGCCCTGCGCATCCGCCCCAAGCTGATGACGGCTATCGGGGCCATCCTGGCCCTCTCGCCCCTGGCCCTGGGCATTGGCCTGGGGGCGCAGATGCAGCAGCCGCTGGCCGTGGCCGTCATCGGCGGCTTCGTGGTGGCCCTGCCCATGCTGCTGTTCGTGCTACCCACCGGCATACGCCTGATTTACCACCACGTGCGCCCGCCCGAACTGGCCGAAGAAAGTACGTCGGACCTGGCTTCAGCTGCGGGGCCAGCCTAGGATAACGCCTACCCCCACCAGGATGATGAGGCCCCCTATAACGTCGAAGCGGTCGGGCCGGAACCCGTCGAAATACCAGGCCCAGGCAATGGACAGCACGATGAACAGCGCCCCGTACACGGCGTAGGTTTTGCCAAACGAGGTGGGCTGCCAGGTAGCCACGCCACCATACACCACCAGCAGCACCGCGCCGAGCAGCCCGTACCAGGCCGGCTTGCCCGACCGCAGCCATTGCCACACCAGATAGCCCCCGCCAATTTCACAAAAACCTGCCAGCAAAAATAGGCCTAAAGCCTTGAGAAGTACAAGCATAGTCAACATGGGCCGCTGGCAACCCACCGGCAGTCCGGTAAAGAACGCTCCGCTAGCCCCGTCATGGGTACCCGATTGCCTTACTTCTACAACCCTTGCCTGTAACTTAGGCAGGGGTCGGGTTATTGAACCATCTACACGTCAGCTGCCATCTCCCACTGCTCGACGGGGCGAAACACCACGACTTTGCCCCGCAGCAGCGCCTGCTGCTGCTGGCAGAAGGCGAGTAGGCGCGTGCGCTCGTCGAGCAGTTCCACGCACAGGGCCAGTTGGCCCGCTTCTACTTCGAGGTGGCGGGCACGCACGGCCCCACCCAGCACGTAGCCGTAGCCGCTGGTGTGGGTAGTAGCTTGTAAGATGCCGAAGGCGTGCGCCTTATCAACCAGCGCGTGGGCCAGCGGGTCGGGAAAAAGACGGCCGCGCAGGCCCGGCGCGGCGTGCTTGTCGGCCTGGGTGAGGTAGATGCGCAATTCGCCCAGCTCGCGCACGGCGGGCAACGGGGGTGGGGTAGGGGCCATAAAGGAGTGAATTAATAATGCGCGGCTTGCACCTCGCTGAGCGTGAGTAGCCCGCCGCTGTCCGCCTCGCTGAACAGGCGCTCGACTTCGGGCAGGAAGCGAGCGATGGCGGCCGGGCTGTCCACGAAGTCCAGCACAAGGGGCAGGTTTTCGGCCAGGGTCAGCAGCTTGGCCGATTCCACCTGGCCCTGCGCCCCGAAGCCCAGCACGCCCTTGGTGACGGTGGCCCCGGCCAGGCCCGCCTGCCGCGCCGCGTATACCAGGGCCTCGTAGAGCGGTTGGTGCTGGTGCTTGTCCTGCTCACTCACGTAGAGGCGTAGCAGCTGCGCCGGTTGCAAAGTTGCCATGCGATAAAAGGGTTAAGAAGAGAAGTTTATAAAAAGCGCACCGCCACCACGCCCGCGAACGTGGCCCCCAGCCCCAGCAGCACGCTGCCGGCCACGTAGAGCGCCCCGTAGGCGTATTCGCCGTCGGTGAGCAGGGCAATGGTTTCGTAGGAGAAGGTCGAAAACGTGGTGAAGCCCCCGCAAAATCCCGTGGTGAGCAGCAGCCGCAGCTCGGGCGAGCCGATGGTGCCCCGCTCGGCCGCCGCGTAGAAGAAGCCAATGAGCAGGCAGCCCAACACGTTGACCAACAGCGTGCCCAGCGGAAAAGGGTGCACGAAGTGCCGCGCCACCAGCAGCTGCAACAAATAGCGGCCCACGCTGCCCAGGGCCCCGCCCACGGCGATGATGGCTAGCAATCGAAACATAAAGTGCACGTGAGAAGTCGGCCCCGGCGGGCTACTGGCGCCAGTAGCCCACCGGGGCAACCACCGTAATTTATTGGTTCTTAAAGGCCTTGATGCCCGCAAAGCGCCCCGCGCCGCCCAGCTCGCGCTCGATGCGCAGCAGCTGGTTGAACTTGGCGATGCGCTCGGAGCGCGAGCCGCTGCCGGTTTTGAGGTGGCCCGCGCCGGTGGCTACCGTCAGGTCGGCCACGAAGGTGTCCTCGGTTTCGCCCGAGCGGTGCGAGACGAACTGGTTGTAGCCGTTGGCCTGCGCCAGGCGCACGGTGTCGAGCGTTTCGGTGACGGTGCCGATTTGGTTGAGCTTGATGAGCACCGAGTTGGCGATGTGCTGGTCGATGCCGGCTTGCAGGATGGCGGGGTTAGTGCAGAAAATATCGTCGCCTACCAACTCGATTTTACTCCCTAGGGCCTGGGTGTGCAGCTGCCAGCCGGCCCAGTCGTCCTCGCCCATGCCGTCTTCGAGCAGGATGATGGGGTACTGGCTTACCCAGCTCACCCACAGGTCGTTGAACTGCGCGGAAGTGAAGGTTTGTTGGGTCGATTTGAACAAGCGGTACTGGCCCGGCTGGCCATCCTTGCCCTTCTCCCACAGCTCGCTCGACGCGGGGTCGAGGCAGAGCGAGATGTCGGTACCCGGCCGGTAGCCAGCCTTCGTGATGGCTTCGAGCAGCAGCTCCACGGCCTCCTCGTTCGACTTCAGATTGGGGGCAAAGCCGCCCTCATCGCCTACCCCCGTGTAGTAGCCCTTCTGCTTGAGCAGGGCCTTGAGGGCGTGAAACGTTTCCACGCTCATGCGAATCGACTCGGCAAAGGTGGGCGCGTTGTGCGAGGCAAGCATAAATTCCTGAAAATCCACGTTGTTATCGGCGTGGCGGCCGCCGTTGAGCACGTTCAGGCAGGGCACAGGCAGCACGTAGCTGGCCTGGTCGGCCAGCTGCCGGTAGAGCGGTTTTCCGTTAGCGGCGGCCAGGGCGCGGGCGTAGGCCATCGACACGGCCAGGATGGCGTTGGCCCCGAGGCGGCTCTTATTGGGGGTGCCGTCGAGGGCGATGAGGCGGTGGTCGAGGTCGGCCTGGTCAGTAAGGTCCTGGTTGAGAATAGCCTGGCTGATTTCACCCTGCACGTTGGCCACGGCCTTTTGCACGCCCAGGCCGCCGTAGCGCTTGGGGTCGCGGTCGCGCAGCTCCACGGCTTCTTTCTCGCCGGTGCTGGCCCCGGCGGGCACCAGGGCGCGGCCGGTGGCGCCGCCTGCGAGGGTAATGTCGGCTTCGACGGTGGGGTTGCCACGCGAGTCGAGCACTTCGAGGGCGGTTAGGGAGGTGATTTTCATGGGGGTTTGAAGAAATGAAGTGGGATAAAATGGCCGGACCAACTTGGTCAGGGGTGGGCGGGGGGTGAATCGGGGGCGTTGGCTTGCGCCAGCAGCTGGTTGGCTAATTCGCTGAGGCGCAGCACGCGGGCATCCCAGTCGGGCACCAGGGCCGGGGGTAGGGCCCCGTAGCCGCTGAACTTGGCGGCCGGCGCGTCGCCCAGGATTTCCCAGAGCTGGGCGGCGCGGAAGGCTACCTCGTGGCGGGGCGAGCGCACCTGCGTATCGAGACGGTAGGCGGCGTGTAGGGCGGCCAGCTCGGCGTGAAACGCCTCGGCCGTGGCGGCCAGGGCAGCGCGGTCGGCCTCGGGCAGGTCGGCGGCCCACTGCTGGGCAATGCCAGACGCGTGTGGCCCCAGCACCGCCCGCAGGCTGGCCAGACGGTCTTCGAGCAGCAGCACCAGCGAGCTGAGCACCCGCTGGTGCGTGGCCGAGAGCGGGAACCCGGCCGGCGGGGTGGGCAAAGAACTAGGCATCAGACAATTGTTGAGGTAGAAGTAGAGGAAAGCGGCACCCAGCGCGCAACTCCCCAGGCATAGAGCCGACTCACGCCGTAGGCCAGGGGCACGCTCAGCAGCGCGGGCACCAGCACGTCGGAGGGGTAGTGCACGCCCAGGTACACCCGGCTGTAGGCCACCAGCGCTGCCCAGGGAAACAGCACCCAGGCCAGCCCCGGCAGCCGGTGCCGGGCCGTGAAAAACAAGTAAAACGCCAGCGCAAACACATTGCCTGCGTGCGACGACACGAAGCCGTAGGGGCCGCCCCGGTAGCCGTGCAGCAGGTGCAGCTGCCCCACTAGACCGGGCTCGTGGCTGGGCCGCAGCCGGTGCGCCCAAGGCTTGAGCAGCCCGGATGCCAGCTGGTCGCTGGCCAGAATTAGCACCGCAATCAGCGGCACCAGCACCCAGGCCCGCCGGCCGAAGCTGCCCACCAGCACGGCCAGCAGCGCGGCGTAGAACGGCACCCAGGTAAACGTCTGGCTCGCCCACCACAGCAGGCCGTCCCAGAAGGGCGTGTGGTGGCCGTTGACCAGCAGCAGCAGGCGCGTATCGAGGGTTTGCAGCTGGTCGAGCATGGGACGAAAAGCGGGGTAGCGGGTGGAAAGCGGAACGGCTTGGCGGACTAGCATCGGGGCGGCGTCAGGGCTGCCTGGCGGCGGCGTGCAGCTCGCCCAGGCGGCGGCCCAGGTGCCGGCCCAGCAGCGGGTGCTTGGCCTGGCCGACCCGCTGGGCGGTGTAAATGCCACTGTGGCCCGAGAACAGGTAGGCCACCACGCAGCTCAGCCCCAGGTAGATGCCCGCGTGCGTGCCGAACAGCTCCAGGCCCATCAGCAGGCAGGCCAGCGGCGTATTGGCCGCCCCCGCAAACACCCCCACGAAGCCCATCGCCGCCAGCAGCGCCACCGGCAGCGGCAGCACCCCGGCCAGCGCCGAGCCCAGCGCCGCCCCGATGAAAAACAGTGGCGTGACCTCCCCGCCCTTGAAGCCCGCCCCCAGCGTGAGGGCCGTCAGGGCCAGCTTCCAGGCAAAATCCTGGGGCGGCAGCGGGTGCTGAAACGCCTCCACGATGACCGGCACGCCCAGGCCAGCGTAGCGCATGGTGCCCAGCGCCCACATGATGCCCGCTACCAGCACGCCGCCCACCACCGGCCGCAGCGGCGCGTAGGCGATGCGGGCAAACTGCTTACTTATCCAGTGAGTGAGGGTAGCGAAGCTGCGGGCCGTGAGGCCAAACAAGGCCCCCACCAGCAGCGTGCAGCCCAGCCCCGTGGCCGTGAGCGGCAGGGCCGCCAGCGCGGGGTAGGCGGTGTGGCCCACGCCCCAGGCCCGCGTGACGGCATCGGCTACCACGGCGGCCAAAAAGCTGGGCAAGATGGCCTCGTAGCGCATCGAGCCGAGCAGAAACACCTCCAGCCCGAACACGGCCCCGGCCAGCGGCGTGCCAAATACAGAGGCGAAACCCGCGCTCATGCCCGCGATGAGCAGCAGCTGCCGCTCGCGCCGGGGCAGCCAGCGCGAGAGCTGGTCGGCCAGTGCCCCGCCCATCTGCACGGCCGTGCCCTCGCGGCCGGCCGAGCCGCCGAAGAGGTGCGTGAGCAGCGTGCCGCCCAGCACCAGCGGCACCAGCCGCAGCGGAATCACCTCGCTCGGGGCGTGGATTTCGTCCAAAATCAAGTTGTTGCCCTTCACCACCCGGTTGCCCCAGCGGTGGTAGGCTAGCCCCACCAGCAGGCCTCCCAAGGGTAGCAGCGCCAGGGCCCAGGGGTGGGTTTCGCGCCAGCGCGTCACCCATTCCAAACTCACTAAGAAGCCGGCCGAGGCCGTGCCCGCCAACGCGCCGACCAGGCTGGAGAGCAGCAACCAACGCTCCACAAACCAAGTTGTGGGGGTAGGGGAGAAGGCCCGTAAGCGGGCGGGTACCAAGCGGGAGTAAAGGGGGTGATAAGCCACGGGAGCGAACGCTAGGATGAACTACTCGGCGTAGCCACCAGGGCCAGCCGTCTCGTAGGAATCATCAGCGCAGCCACCCTAGGGGGCCGGCGGTTCGCGGTGGAAATCCATCACCGTACTGCGCCCTTATACGAAGCGACAACGGGCGGGTTGTGATAATTGGGCAGCCTGCCGGCTATTATTGCTAAAAACTTGTGGCGGGCCCGGCCGTTAAGGAGGCTTCTTTGCCTGCTGCCATGACCAGTTTCCCTTTCTTGTCTGCGGCCCGGCGGTGGCGCGCGGCGGCCGGGGCCGGCTTTGCCCTGCTGGCCTGGCTGAGCGGCTGCGTGGTAGCGCAGGTAGGCGCTTCGCGGGAGCTGGACGCGCCGGCGGCTGCCGTGGCGTGTGCCCCCGCCGAGCTGCCTTACGCGCTCCCCGGCCCGGTGCTGACGGCCCCGCAGCTAGCGGCCGATACCCTACTGCGCCGCCACTTCACGGCCCCCACGCTGGCCGCCGCCAACCGCTACGGCCTGGCGCCGGCCCTGCACCAGCTGGTGGCGGCCCCACTTGGCTCGCTGGCCCGCCTGAGCGCCCGGCAGCGCGTGGGCGAGCAGCTGGCGGCCCTGGCCCTGCTGGTGGGCAGCACCACCGCCGAGCTGGACTGCGAGGAGGAGCGCGCCGACCAGGTGGCCGATTACCTGCTCGACCAGGCCGCTCGCCGCATCCGGCGCTACACGCTGCTGGCCATCGTGCTCGGGGCCCTGGGCACGGTCGTCACCGGCGGGCTGGCGCTGCTGGAAGTGCGCAAATCAATTTACCGCCCGGTTGGCATCGCGTTTGGCCTGGCCGGGGCGGCGCTGGGGTTGCTCAGTCTCTACGCCCCCGATACGCGCATTTCCTACGCGCACCGCCGCAACGCGCTGGCCGACATTGGCTTAGTGGACCTAGGGCCGGTGACTACGCAGCCGCGCACTCTGGCCGCGCCGGTGTGGGCCTACCTCACGGCCCCCGCTGGCGCGACGGGCGCGCTTTCGCGGCGCGAAGCCCTGCTGCACCGCTGGCAAACCACCGGCGAGCTAGGGGCTAGAAGTTCCGCCGACCGGCAGCGCCTGCTGCACCTGCTCTTCGGCCGCGGCGGCACCTACGCGGCCAGCGAGCTGCAAATGCGGGCCAACTTCTACGACCAGCTCGAATCCAGCGTGGCGCTGCTGAAGCAGGAGCTGGCCCAGCTGGCCGCGCAGGTGGCGGCGCTGCCGTAGCCCTATTCCGTTAGCAAATAATGGTTTATCCGCTCCAGGTTGTCATTGAGCTGGTACACCATCGGCACGCCGGTTACGATGTCGAGCTGGGTCACCTGCTCGTCGGTGAGCTTGTCGATGTACTGCGCCAGGGCCCGTAGGCTGTTACCGTGGGCGCAGACGATGACTTTTTGCCGCTGGCGCAGGGCGGGCATCACCGTCTCGGTCCAGAAGGGCAGGACGCGGGCCAGCGTTTCGCTCAGGTTCTCGGTCAGGGGCAGCTCGCGGTCGGTAAGGTGCTGATAGCGCGGGTCGTGGCCGGGGTAGCGCGGGTCGGCGGGGGTGATGGCGGGCGGGTGCGCGTAAGGGTCGCGCCGCCACTGCAGCACCTGCTCGGCCCCGTACTGGGCTTCGGCGGCGGCCTTGTTCTGGCCCTGCAGCGCCCCGTAGAAGCGCTCGTTGAGCCGCCAGGTTTTCTGCACCGGAATCCAGAGCAGGTCCAACTCTTCCAGCACGATGTCCATCGTTTTGATGGTGCGCTTGAGGTAGGAAGTGTAGCCCACGTCGAAGCGGAAACCGTGCTTGTGCAGCAGTTGGCCGGCGCGGTGGGCCTCGGCCACGCCCTGGGGCGTGAGGTCCACATCGGTCCAGCCGGTGAAGACGTTGGCCAGGTTGGTGGTGCTCTCGCCGTGGCGGAGCAAAACGATGTCGGGCATGGGGTAGGGAAAAGTAGTAGTACCGTTAATGGCTGATAGCCAGCAGCCCCAGCATACCCAGCGCGTAGAGCCCGAGCACCGCCAGCGAGTCGAGGCCCATGCGGGCCACCTGCCGCTGCGGCCGGAAAACCAGGCCGTAGACGTACACGCAGGTGAGCAGCATGCCCAGGCCCGTGAGGTAGAGGTCAGCCTTGCCGGCGTGGGGCAGCGCGGCCTGGCCCGAGAGCGCGCTGGCCACCACAAACAGCACCGGCAAAAAGGCGTTGCCCCCAAAGATATCGCTGACGGCCAGCTCATACGCGCCCGCTTTCATCGAGGCCAGGCCGGTCGATACCTCGGGCAGCGAGGTAGCCGCCGCCAGCACCGTGGCCCCAAACAGCAGGCCGCTCAGGCCCCAGTGGGTGGCCAGCGCGTCGCCGCTGCGCTCCAGCACCACGCCGGCCACCAGTGTCACGAGGGCCGAAGCCAGGAACACGAGCCCCGTGCGCCAGGTGCTGGCCGGTTGCGTTGGCTCGGGCGTAGCCGCCTGCTTAGGCGGTGGGCTGCCGGCCGGGGCCGCGTCGTGGGCCTGCCAGGGTAGCCCCTTTTGCGCTTTGCCAATCAGCCACAGGCCCACTACCCAGAGCACCAGGATGAGCAGGCCCGCCGGGGTCGTGCGGGCCACGATAACGGCGGCCGGCAGCTGGCTGCCCACCAGCACGGCCGCCAGCACCAGCACGCCTTCCAGCGCCAGTGCCAGCGAGGCAGCCCGGTAAGTGAGGGCCGCTTTTTTGCCCAGGCCAAACACGTCGAGCACCACCAGCACCAGCGTTTGCATCGCAATGCCACCCAAGATGTTACCAATGGCCAATTCCAGATGCTGGCTCAGGGCGGCGCTGACCGTGATGGCCAGCTCGGGCAGGTTGGTGACCACGGC
>CAJYVK010000304.1 GCA_913778455.1 uncultured Hymenobacter sp.
TCGTTGATTTGGTCGGACGAAGCCAGCAAGATGCTTCGGCAAGCGGACGCCAGATGAGCATGACAAACGCAAGCAGCTAGTAAGCCAGGGCAGTACGCGAGATGCTTCGCAAGTGAACGCCAGCCAAGCAAGACTGCAACCTACATAACAGGTCTTATACACATTATCTTACATTTCCTCCATCTCCACCTATGCGTAGCCCGTGGCTGTGTTGCTGGCTTTTGGGAATGAGCTGGCTGGCGGGCTGCCAGCCACAGGAGGCAGCCCGGCCGACTATTACGGCCGCTAACTACCTCACAACCATCCCCGATCCCAAGACGCTGGGCGAAACCTACGTCAGCGACCCCGACCACGTACTGGACCCCAGTACCGTGCCCGCCCTCAACGCCCGCCTCGACAGCCTCGACCGTAGCGGGCGGGCGCACCTCGACGTGGTGCTGGTGCGCAGCCTGGGCGAGGCCGTCCCCAAAACGGCCGCCACGGCGTTGTTCAACGAGTGGAAAATCGGCCGCCGGGATACCAACAACGGCCTGCTCATGCTGCTGGTGCTCGATCAGCGTCGCGTGGAGTTTGAAACCGGCTACGGGCTCGAAGCCGATTTGCCCGACATCGTTTGCTACCGCATTCAGCAGCGGTACATGCTGGAGGCCGCCCGCGCCGGCGACTACGATCGGGCGGTGCAGCAGGGCGTGGCGGCCATCATCCGCCGCCTGCGGCCGGCCGCCGGGCCGACCCGCCCCGCGCTGGCTACCGCCGCCGACTCGGAGCGCTACCGCCTCGACAGCCTGCGCCAAGCCTTGCTGGCACCTAGTAGTTTAGAGGAAGCTCCCGCCGACCCGTTGGATACGGCCCTGCCCGGCGAGGCCCCGCCCGCGGCCTACGCGTCGCCCGAGGCGGGGCTGCCGCTTGGCACGCTCCTGGTGGCCGGGCTGGCGCTGGTGCTCTACCTGGTGCTGTGGTACTGCACCACGCGGGGGCGGCGCGGACGCGGCTGGCTGGCCCTGCTACCCCTGGGGCTGCTGCTGGCGCTGGTAGTGCCGACGCTGCAAGGCACGCTGGGCACGGGGGCGTTTATGGCGCTGGCCTACGGGCTGCCGCTGCTGTATCTGCACGGCTACTTTGGGTGGCAGTACCGCCGGGCGCAACGCCAGGTGGCTCCTACCGAGCGGCCCGTGGCCTACGGGCAGTCGCAAGCCGCGCACCGGGGGTTGGCTTTCACGGCTTACCTGTTTCCGGTGGTGCTGGCGCTGTACTGGCGCTGGTACCGGCGGCACTTAGCGGCCCTGCGTGATGCACCCTTTGCCTGCCCCACCTGCGGCCAGCCCATGCAGAAGCTTGGCAGTGAGGCCGAAAAAGCGTACCTCGCACCTGGCCAGGTAGTGGAAGAGCGCATCCATTCCGTAGACTACGACGTGTGGGAATGCGCCGCCGGCCACCGCCTGCTCCTGACTTATCCCAACCCCGACAGCGAGGCCACGGAATGCCCCGCCTGCCACCACCGCACGCTCGGGCCGGGCCGGCTGCGGGTGGTACAGGCAGCCACCACCAAGGCCGCCGGCTGGGGCTGGCGCGTGGCCAAATGCCGCTTTTGCCAGCACGAGGAGCAGGTACGCGAACCCATCCCGCGCCTCCCCGACCCCGCCACCCGGGCGGCCGGCTCGTCGGCCTCCTCGTCGTGGAGCGGCAGTTCGGGCAGTAGTAGCAGTAGCAGCACGAGTAGCGGGGGCTCGTCGGGTGGCGGCGGGGCGGGCAGCAGCTGGTAGCGAGTGGCGGGGATACTATGCCGCTGGGCCGCTGGCTCATCCGTTCCGCAGCGCTGTTCTCCCGGTATTTTCCCTTAAACTGCTTCAACTGCTCACCCCTTCCACGCAACTCTTATGAGCCCCGAAGAAATAAAAGCGCTGTTGGCTCGCCCCGCCGGGGTATTGACCAGAAGCAGCCCCGGGACTACCTATGTCAGTACCAAAAGCTGGCTGGGCCGCGTGTACCTGCGTCGCCCCGGCGAAACTGCGCCCCTCGACGCGCAAGGCCGCCCCATGTGGCCCCTGCTGCAACTGGTCCTGGCTGGCTTGCCCTGGGTGCCGCCGGCCTTAGCCGGCACCCAGGCGCTCACGGTATTCGTGAGCCAAGAGTTGCCCGTCGACACCCACCCCGTGCCCAACGGCCAGAACTGGCTGCTGTGGGAGTATTCATTAGGTGAACCGTTGATCATCAGCGAGCTGACCGCCGCCAACTCGCCGCTCCGCCCCTTCGCGCTGCAAGCGGGACCAGTCCTGGCTGACTACCCCGTCTGGGATGACGGGGGTATATCGGAAGAGTTGACCAAGCAGATTGTCGCCCTGGAGCGCGCCGGGGTTATTGATGAAGAGTACGCGTGGTTGCCAAACCACGACGGCCACAAGCTGGGCGGCTGGCCGTCATTTTGCCAGCCGGGCATTGCGTTCAGCCCTGGCTTTGAGTTTGTCTTGCAAATCGCCTCCGATACGAAAGCCCGGCTTAACGTCGTGGATGGGGGCACCATCTTCCTGGCCAAAAATGCGGCGACCGGAGCGTGGGAGTTTTACTGCGATTTCTACTAGGCTTGCTTCCTTTAATACGGCTACCAGCGAGTACGTACCACGCCCGGCGGCTGGTCACCGCGCTGCTTACCTCCATCTGTTCATTTATTTACACTGTTAGCCTGTGCTGCTTCCCACTCTAGTAGTTTGGCTATTGACGTTTCCGCTCGGCTTCCAGCCGGAGCCGGGGCCGCCGCTACCGGCCGCCATCCGCCGGGCGCTGCCCGCTGGCTACACAGTGCTCGCCGCCCGGCAGGGCGACCTCAACCGCGATGCCCTGCCCGACTGGGCCGTGGTGCTGCACCGGCCCGACGAACAACGGACCTCCGACGTGGTGGAGCACCCCACTAAGCGCCCGCTACTGCTGTTCGTGGGCGGCGCGGGCGGTGCCTACACCCTGGCCGCCCGCACCGACAACGCCGTGTACTGCGTGGACTGCGGCGGCATGATGGGTGATCCCTTTCAGAACGTAGCCATCAAAAACGGCTACTTTACGGTGGAACATTACGGCGGCAGCGCCCAGCGCTGGACGCGCTTCGTCACGTTTCGCTACGACCCGGCCAGCCGCACCTGGCTGCTGCACCGCGACAGCCACGAGCATTTCCACGCCCTGGAGCCAGCGCGGGGTACTACCACCGCCACCACGAGCAAGGATTTTGGTCGGGTGCCGCTGGCTAAGTTTGACATTTACAAGGAGTAGCTCAACTCCATGCCTCGCTTGCTCACCTACTCGAAGCCCTTCGTAATCAGCACGCTGCTAGCTGCCGCTGCCTGCCGGCCCGATGGCACGGCCACCCAGGCTACTCCTGGCACGACCGCCCCACCCGCCGGTCAACCAGCGGCCCGCGCTACCGATACGCTGCACCTGCCCGGCGGGCGGGTGGTGTCGCTACGTCCCAGCACCGCCACCGCTTTCCACCAACTGCCGGCCAGCTCCTTGCCCGGCTTACCCAACGACCCAGCCGCCGAGCCCCTGGCGGCGGCCCCGGGCCGGGTGCGGCGACAGGGGCTCGACTTATTGCTCGCAGCTGCGCAGGGCGGCGAAGTCAAGCTTTCCTCCACGCCCGACGCGGAATTTACCCTGCAAAACGGCGAGGGTGTCAGGTACATGTACTGGGGCAGCTTGCCCGCCGCCCACCAATGGGTGGTGCGGGCCTGGGCTTGGGAATCGTCCGGCGCGGTGCTGGTGGATCAGCGCACGGGCCACCGGCTGGCCGAGCTACCCGGCGACCCCGTACCCGCCCCCGACGGCCGGCTCGTGCTGCTCACCAGCCCCGGCCTGGGCGGCGGCGACCAAGCCAACGCCTTGAGCCTGGTGCAAATAACCGACACGGGTGCCCGCCTGCTCTGGCAGCGCGAGCCCACCGCTTGGGAACCCGAAGAAGCCCGCTGGGCCGCCCCCAACCGCGCTATCCTGAAGCTCCGCCACCTCAATGCCCAGGGCGAATTACCCGAGAACGCCCCGGGAACCTACGCCGAGCTAGTGCTGCCGCGCAACTAACTATATACTAAATCACTACCCGCTTACAGCACTGGTAAAGCCACGAGGCCAGCCGGTGGGTAAACGCCGTTTTCCAAGAAGTAGCAGTAGCGTCGCAGGTCTAGCTCGGCCGCGCCACGCAGGTATTCGGCGTAGCGCTGGGCCTGGCCGTTATTCGCGGCGATAGTTTCCGGCCGGCTTAGGTCGTGCAGTAGGTGGGAGCGGTTACGCCACCACTGCCGACAGGCTTGGTACGTCCAGTGGTGGTTGCCATCCGATGAATAGCTGTCGAAAACTTCTATGGCTGCCGCGTTGAGTACGCAAAGCAATTCGTAATAGTCGGCAGGCTGCCGGAAAACGTATTCGCAGCCCATCGAATCAATGACCACATTAGCCGGGGCCTGGTCGATGCCCGTACCGCAGGTATCCGACTCGCCCGCGTAGAAAGGACCGGGGAAGTTGAATGGATGCTTATAAGCCCAGTGACTTTTGTCTAAGAAGGTTTTATTTGCCTCGCCCGGCTCCCAGAAATACAGCACCTGCCCGCGCAGGAAATTATCAAAATCAGGCTGGTGGAGAAATCTCTCCCACTCGCCGTAGTGAGACCGAAACCGTTCACTTTCTTCAGCCGCTGTCCTTAAATTCCCGGCTACCATGGCCCGGTAAGCGGCTACCTGCGCAGCGGTTGACCGGTCGACAGTATCCGTCAAAGGCGGCGTGGGCGGGGCAGCAGGAACCGGGCGGTTACCGCCGAAAAGCGCTTTAAAAATTTTCAGCATACGCAAGGGGGCAGGCTGGGCTTAGTTGGCAATTTGGGCTCGTTGGCTAGCCTAGGCCATTGAGAACGGCAAGTACTGCCCTATCAGTGAAATTCGCCGCGACCAAACCACTCCGCACTTCTTCCTTATACCTTACTACCAATCCCTTTCCCCTACCTGGACAGTAAAAAAATGCGGTGAGCACGCTAACCTATTAATAGTTTGCCGGCGTACAAATAGGCGTACCGACCCGCACCTACCATGCCGCTGCACCCCGAGCTCGATAAAAAGCTGAGCAAGCTCTACGCGCCTAAGACCACGATCGACGACGTATTCAAGGGCTATGATATCACCTTCGTGACCAACGAGAACGGGGAGCCCGTGTTGCTCTTTTTTGGCAAGCGCCGGCCCGACGGGCTCATTGCCGGTGAGCGCTACACCCGCACCATCAAGCGGCAGCCGGGCAGCCCG
>CAJYVK010000305.1 GCA_913778455.1 uncultured Hymenobacter sp.
CCGGCCAGACCCTGGCCGATACCCACGCCGGCCCCACGGTGTACGGGGGCTTCACGGCCACGCCTGTGAGCGGACTGGAGCTGGCGGCGCGGGCGACGTTCGGCCGTTCGCGCAATTTGTACTTTTACCGGAATGCCTTGGCCGATACCAGTAAGTTCGACCTGGTCTACGACAGCACGGCCATCAACGTACTCAACGTGCACGCCGAGGCGCTCTACAGTGCCAGTGAGAAGGTGCGGATAGGAGTAAAGGCCGATTATAACCGCTACGGCGTCAAGGCCTTGGCGCAGGCCTACGGCCGGCCAGCCTTCCTGGGTACGCTCTACGGCACGTACAATGCGTCGGACAAGCTGCTGCTCGGGGCTAATTTCTATTACTACTCAGCTAATTACGGGGCAGGTTACGTAGTTGACTCCACGATGCCCCTGCCCGTCCCGCGCACGTCCGTCGACCGGCAAACCAACGCCGTAATCGACCTCAGCCTGCGGGCCGACTACCGCCTCACGCCTAAGTTTAGCGTCTTTGTGATGGGTAACAACCTCACCGGTCGCCGCTATCAGCGCTACCTCAACTACCAGAGCCAGGGCCTCAACGCGGTGGGCGGACTTACGTACGCTTTCTAGTTAAACTACTCATTACAAGGAGTAAAAAAGGAAAAATGAGGCAGCGGCCGGGGGCAGATGAAGAAAGTGACTTTTTCCCTACTTAACTTTAGCCTCCTAACTGCGTAACCGCCCGCTCGTCAAACCACCCACAAGATGAATCTAGCCGACCACCTACGCCCTTTGCTCCGCGACCACGACTGCGTGATAATTCCGGATTTTGGGGGCCTAGTGGCCGAGTATACCCCGGCCCGGGTGCAGCCCGGCAGCCGGCACGTACTGAGCCCGCCCACTCGCCAAGTCGCTTTCCATCAGGGGCTGACGCGCAACGATGGCCTGCTGGTGGACGCGCTGCGTCAGCACCTAAACGTGCCCGCCGCCGAGGCCCGCGAGGCGCTGCGCCAGGCCGTGGCAACCCTGCACCGGGACTTGCAAACCCAGCAGCGCACCGAGCTGCCGGGCATTGGCGTGTTTCGGCAGGTGGCGGGTCGGGGCCTGCAATTTGAGTACACTGGTACCGACAACCTGCTGACGGCGGCCTTCGGCCTACCCGAGCTCACGGTGCATCCCGTATCGGTGACCGACGCCCGCCTGGCCCGCGAGCAGCAGGCCCAGCTAGTGCCGCGCCTGCGTTCGGCGGGCCGCGGCGTGAAGCTACGGCGCGTGGTGCCCGGGGCAGCCATCGGCCTGCTGGCCGGCTTGGCCGTGGCGGGACTCTACCTCCTGAATTTGCATCCTACCGTGTTGCCTACCGCCTGGCAGGGTTACCTGCCTCATTGGGAGAAGGCGGCACCCCTGGCTACTCCGCAGCAGGCGGCGCTGGCCCAGCCCAGCTTCGCGGTCCCGGCCGAGCCGGAGCCGGTCAGCGAGCCGGTAACCACCGTGGCCGAATCAGAACCGACGGTGGCCGACTCGGCGGCCGTAATGGCCGACTCGCAGACACTAGCGCCGTCCGAACCAGTGAAAAAGGCCGCCCCGGCGGCCCGGGCGCAAGCTGCCCCGGCCGGTAAGGTGCCGGTTGCCAAGGCAAAAATCGCCCCGGCTCCGGTAGTAAAAAAAGCACCCGTGCGTACCACTCCCGCGGCGGCTCCGGTAGAGGCGCTGCTCATCCGGCGCTCGATACCCAGTCCGCTGCCTAGTGGTTTGCCCGCCCACCTGAAGGCCTACAAAGTGCCCGCATCGGCCGCCATTGCCCTGGCCGACGAAAGCAACGTGGCCAAGCCCATTCCGATGGCCCAGCGCAAGGCCAACTCGCCCGCGCTCACGACTTCCTATACCGTCGCCCTCACCGGCACCCGCCTCCCGGCCAGCCGGTCGGCAGTGAGCGGCTCGGCGGCTAAGGTGGCCGTCGCCGGGCGGCCTGCCGTCAAGCCCGGCGCGGCCCGCCCGGCCGCCTGGCCCGCCAATAAGCCAGCTGCGAAGCCCGTGGCAGCTCGTCCAGCCGCCGCTTGGCCTACCGCGAAGCCAGTAGCCGCCGCTCGCCCGGCCGCTGCCTGGCCCGCGGCTAAACCCGCCACCCGCCCGGCCGTTGCCTGGTCTGCCGCCAAACCCACGGCTGCCCGCCCGGCGGCGCTCGCGGCCAAGCCGGCAGTCGTGCGTCCGGTGGCTCCCCCCGTGGCGGCTCCCGTAGCCGCCGCTTCGGCCGATGCGGCCACGACCACAATTAAAAGCCGCACCGGCCGTTACTACCTCGTGGTAGCCGCTTATTCGTCCTTTGCCCGCGCCGAGCAGGGCCGCCGTAACCTGGCCCACGCCGGCCGGCCGGCCAAGGTGATTCTGCCGCCCCCCGGCAGCCGTCTCTACCGCCTGTCGGCCATCGACTTTGCCGACAAGCCCACGGCGACCCTGGCGGCCAACCGCCTGCGCCAAAACCCGCACTTCGATAAAGGCTTGACCGTTCTGCCTTACTAACCAGTCCGCTACACGCGGCGCGCCTGCTGCGGTAGTGGGCAACCCGCTCCGCCGTCCTTCTTTCTCCGCTGAATGTTCGTTTTCCTGCTGCAAGCCGCCCCGGCCCTCACCGATACCGCCGCCGTGGCGGCCAACGCCGCTGCCGACGCGGCCCCCGGCCTTTCGCTCATCGACTTAATTTTGAAGGGGGGGTGGATAATGCTCCCCATCTTTTTATTACTGATCGCCTCGCTCTACATCATTGCCGAGCGGTACCTCACCATTCGGAGCGCCGGGGGCAATCCCGAATCATTTATGGGCGGCATCCGGGCACTGATGGTGAAGGGTGATCTGCAGGGAGCCAAGCTGTACTGCGCCCAAAATCCCTCGCCGCTGGCCCGCATGGTGGAAAAGGGGCTGCGCCGCATTGGCCTACCCATCACCGAAATCGAGGCCAGCGTCGAAAACGTGGGGAAGATCGAGATTGCCCGTCTCGAAAAAAACATCAGCATCCTGGGCATTATCGCGGGTATCGCCCCCATGCTGGGCTTCGTGGGAACGATTATTGGCGTTATTAAGATCTTCTACGCCATTTCCAGCAGCGGCGAGTTCGGGATCACCCAGATTGCGGGCGGCCTCTACACCAAAATGGTGACCTCGGCGGCCGGTCTCATCGTGGGTATCATCGCTCACATCGGCTACCACTGGCTCAGCATCCTGGTCGAGCGCATGGTATTTCGCATGGAAAACTCGGCCATCGAGTTCATGGATATCCTTCAGGACAATTAGTGAAAAGGTGAGATGGTGAAATGGTGAGTTTTTACTGACCGACTCACCATTTCACCATCTCACCATTTCACCGCAATGAATTTAAGTCGCCGCCGTCACGCCTCCTCGCACGTCGAGACCAGCTCGATGAACGACATCATGTTCTTCCTGATGCTGTTCTTTTTGATTGTGTCTACGATGGTGAACCCCAACGTTATCAAGCTGCTGCTGCCCAATGCCAAGAGTAGCAAGCAGGTAATGAAGCAGCCCATTACGGTGAGCATCAACGCCGCGGGCGAGTATTTCGTCAATAAGAAGCTCGTCACGGCCGCCACTTTGGAGCCCGAATTACGCGCCCTCATTGCCCCCGGCCAGCCCGCCGAGGCCCAGCCCACCGTTGTGCTGCGCGTCGATGCTGGTCTGAACGTGCAGAAGCTGGTTGACGTACTGGAAATCGGCAACCGCCTGAAAATGAAAATGGTGATGGCTACCCAGGCCCAGCAGGCCGCTGGTAAGTAGTTATGAATTATGAGTTAGAAGTTATGAGTTCAGCTCTTCTAGCTCATGCTGCCAACTCATAGCTTTTAACTTCTAACTCATAATTCCCTGAATCATGGCCCTCGACTATCCCGAAGAGCATCGGCGTGAGGCGCTGCTGATTACGGCGGCCATCGTGGCGCTGCTGGCGCTCTTGTGCTTCTTTATTAAATTCAGTGGCCTCAACCCGCCGCTGGACGCGCTGGGCGGCGACGGGGTTGAGTTGAATTACTGCCTCGACGAGGCCGGCTCGGGCGATATCCAGACGATGGCCACCGCCAACGCCTCCCAGAACCGCGAAGACTCGCGCCCGCCCGCCGCCGCGCAGCCCGATCCCACGCCCCAGGCTGCCCAGCCGCGCGTGGAGGCCAGCGCCCCCGCCGAGCCCGAAGCTCAGGAAAAAGTGATTACCAGCGAGGCCGAGGAGGCCAGCGTGACGGCCCCACCCGTGACCAAGCCCGCCCCGGTGGCCCCGCCCAAGGAGGTGGTGCGCGAAACGCCCAAGCCCCGCGAGCAGCCCCGCACGCTGTACACGCCCAAGGGCAGCGCCACGGGCGCGGCCGGCGGCAACGGCGTAAACGGGAGCAGCAGTGCGCCCACCGGCAATAGCAACGGTGACCGCCCCGGAACCGTGGGCGACCAGGGCGACCCCCGCGGCTCGCTCAACGCCAAGGCGCTCTACGGCGAGCCGGGCAGCGGCGGTAGCGGCTCGCGCCCCGGCAGCGGGGGTGGCTCGGGCCTCGAAATGAGCGGCTGGCGCTTCGACAACCAGCCCGTGGTGGAGGCCCTGGACGATACCCCCGGCGTGGTGCGCTTCAAAATTAAGATCAGCGACGACGGCGAAGTCGAATCCGTAACCAAGGTGTCGGGCAACGTGTCGCCGGCTCAGGAAAAGCTCTGCCGCGACAAGCTGCTCGACGCCAACTTTGTGAAAACCAATGCCGGGGCGGGCGGGGCCACGGGCTTTTATACGTTTCGCTTCACCGTTAAATAAAGACTTTAACTACACTATTGTGACGGGGTAATTGCCGCTGGCTGGCCCGGTGGCAATTGCCCCGTCTCCGTTTGTCACTTTTGTATCAACTTCCATGACTTATCCCGAAACCCTAGCCTGGCTTTACGCACAACTGCCCATGTACCAGCGCGTAGGAGCGGCGGGCTTCAAGAAAGGCTTGGGGAATACGCTGGCGTTGGCCGAAGCGCTGGGCCATCCAGAGACTAAGTTCCGTAGCGTGCACGTGGCCGGGACCAATGGCAAAGGCTCCAGTTCACATCTGGTGGCGGCGGTGCTGCAAAGCGCGGGCTACAAGGTGGGGCTCTACACCTCGCCGCACCTGCGCGAGTTTACCGAGCGCATCCGGGTAAACGGGCAGGAACTGGCGCCTGACTATCTGGTGCAGTGGGTGGCCCGGCACCGGGAGTTATTTGCCACGGTGCAGCCCTCGTTTTTTGAAATGTGCGTGGCGCTGGCCTTCGACTACTTTGCCGCCGAGCAGGTCGACGTGGCCGTGGTGGAAGTGGGCCTGGGCGGGCGGCTCGACTCGACCAACATCATCACGCCGCTCGTCTCGCTCATCACCAACATCAGCTACGACCACCAGGCCATGCTGGGTGACACCCTGCCCGAAATCGCGGGCGAGAAGGCGGGCATTATCAAGCCCGGCCGGCCGGTCGTCGTGAGCCAGACCCAGCCGGAGGTGAAGGCGGTATTTGAGACTAAAGCCCGGCAGGAGGGGAGCCCGTTGTTATTTGCTGATGCCCGCTACGAGGCCCGGCCGACGGCCGCTGCCACCGAGGAAGCCGCCCGAACGGGCGTGCAGCTGCTAGACGTGTACCGCGACGGCCAGCCGTACCTGGAAAACGTGGTGCTGAGCCTGCTGGGCGACTACCAGCGCCTCAACCTACCCGGCGTGCTGGCTACGTTCGACGAGCTACGTGCGCAGGGCTTCGTTATTCCCGAAAGCGCCGTGCGCGAGGGGCTGCGCCACGTCACGCGCTTGACCGGCCTGCGTGGGCGCTGGAGCATCATTGGGCACCACCCACTCGTGGTGGCTGATACGGGCCACAACGAGGCGGGCCTGCGCCTGGTGCTGGCGCAACTGGCCCGCGTCCCGCACCGGCATTTGCACATGGTCATCGGCACCGTCAACGACAAGGACGTGGCCAAGATGCTTGCGCTGCTGCCGCCCCAGGCCACGTACTACTTCTGCCAGGCCGACATTCCCCGCGCCCTGCCGGCCGGGGAGCTGGCCGCACTGGCGACGGTGGCGGGCTTGCGGGGCCGGGTTTACGGCCCGGTGGCGGCGGCGGTGGCGGCGGCCCGCGCCGCCGCCGCGCCCGATGACGTGGTATTTATCGGCGGCAGCACCTTCGTGGTGGCCGAAGTGGCGGAGCTGTACGAGCAGCCGGGCTAGCGGGTATTTTAGCGCGGCAGTTTCGTTGTTTCCTTTCCCATGAGCTACCTGCGCCGTTCCTACCTGCGGCTGGCCCGGCACCGCTACAAGCTGCTGCTGGCCAGTTTGCTGCTATTAGTACTCGGCTCCGGCTTCGCCCCGGCCGCCGCCGACCCGCGCGTTTTTGCCGTGCTGCTGCTGCAAAACCTGGTGGTGGGCGTGCTGGTATTTGCCGAAGAGCGGCCGTGGCTGCTGCTGCTGTGCCTGGCGGTGGTGCTGGGGCTGGAGGCCACGGCCCAGCTGCGCGGCTGGCCGTCGGTGCGGGCGTACACGGGGGTGGCCTACAGCGTGTATTGCTTTGCCATTACGCTACGCATTTTTCGCAAGGTGCTTGGCGCGGGGCGGGTATCGGCCGAGCTGCTGGCGGCCACCATGTGTGGCTTCGTGCTGCTGGGGATGGTGGGGACGTTTCTGTTCGTGCTGATTGCGGTGGTGCAGCCGGGTGCCTGTGCCAACGTGCCGCCCGAACCCGGTACGGTGCAGGCCCTCAATTACTTCAGTTTCGTAACGCTGCTCACCGTGGGCTACGGCGACATCGTACCCCTGACTAACGTCGCCCGCAAGGCCACCCTGCTGCTCGGGTTGCTGGGCCACTTCTACGACCTGTTCGTAGTCAGCGT
>CAJYVK010000306.1 GCA_913778455.1 uncultured Hymenobacter sp.
TTATTGCTGACCTGCCCTTGCCGGTGGGGCAGGACTACGCGGCCCTGCGGGCAGAGGGGCTGCGGCACTTGCAGCGACTAAGCGGGCAGGTCTGGACCGACTACAACGACCACGACCCCGGGGTGACGCTGCTCGAAGCGCTGTGCTTCGTCCTGACCGACGTGAGCTACCGGGCGGCGCTGCCCGTGGCCGACTTGCTGGCCCTGCCCCCGCCGGCCCGGCCCGACAACCGCCTGCTGGTGCCCCCGCACCGGGCTTTCGCTAACCACCCGGTAACGCTGGCCGACTATAAAAAACTGGTGCTGGACCGCTTTCACCAGCAAATCGACAACGCCTGGGTGAGTGCGCTGCCGCCCGCGGCTGGCCAGCCGGCGGCCCCCGGCCACTACCGCGTGGCGCTGGAACTGTACCCCGAGCCCGCCGACGCGCCGGCCAAGCTGGGCCCGCCCGAGCAGGCCAAGCTGCTGGCCGATGTGCAGCAGACCCTTAACCAGCACCGCAACCTGGGCGAGGTATTCGGCCCACCGACGCTCCTGCGCTTGCACCCGGTAGTAGTGGGAGGCAGCTTTGAGCTGGCCCCCGACCAAGGCCCGGTAAACGTGCTGGCCAGGCTGCTGTACGAGCTGCGGGAAGTAATCGACCCCAGTCTCGATACCATAACGGCCAGCGAGGCCTTGCAGCAGGGCGAGGCCGTGGAAGACATTTTTGCCGGCCCGCGGGCCCACCACCGGCTGTACGTGGAAAGTACCTTCCGGCCGCAGACCACGCGCATCACGCTGGGTATGCTGCTGCGCCGGGCCGCCCTGGCTGCCGGCCCGGTCGCCAAGGACCAGGTAACTGACTTGTTTCTCTACGATGGCAAGGCGGGGAGCGACGCGCCCCAGGCCGTGGAGCAGCTGGTATTCACCGAAGAGGAAGTCGGTAGCTTCAATGCCGCCGCCAGCCTGCGCCACCTCACGCTGACGCGGCGGGGCGTGCCGGTAGACGTCAACCAGGCGCAGGTGTTGCGGGCCTACCGCAAGCTGCTGCGCACGGCCAACCAGCGCCGCCAAGACGACGGCCTGCCCGGCCAGCGGCAGCTGCCCCGGCCGGTGGGCCGCGCCGCCGATCTGGGCCGCTACAGCTCGGTGCAGCACCTGCTGCCGCCCCTCTACGGCATTGGGGAAGAAGGGCCGCTTCCCGACGTGACGGCCCGGGGCCGAGGCCACATCATGCAGCTGAAAGGCTACCTGCTGCTATTCGACCAGCTGCTGGCGGACTTCTGCGCCCAGCTGGCCCACGTGGGCGATTTCTTTTCCGTTGAGCCCCAGCCGGCTACCTACTACAGCGGGCTGCTCTACGAAGTGCCTTACGTGGCCCCGCTGCTGCCCGGCACCAACATCAGCCCCGATGCGAGCTGGCGGGCCGATGCGAAGACGAACGAGCAGTGGGAAGCATACCAGCGGCGTACCGGTAATCCTTACCGCCGGGCGCTGGCTGCCCTGGCCACGAGCAACGGCCCTGGCCCCACCCGCCGCCGCGAGTTCCTGACGCATCTGCTGGCCCGGTTTGGCTACACCGTGCAGCTGCACCACGAGGCCCAGCTGGCCGCGCCGAACGAAGACGAGGCCACCATTATCGGCTACGAGCGACTACTGGCCCAGCTCGACCGGGCCACGTATCACCGGGCCGCGGCCCGGGTGCCGCTGCCTACCGTAGCCGGCCAGCCCGCACAGGCCGAGTCGGGGCTGGAGATGTTTCTGTACCTGTTGGCCGGGGTGGAGTCGCTGGCCCGTAAGTGGGCGCGGGGCGAGCAACTGGCCGTACTGGAGCGGCAGGTGCAGCTGGGTACGCAGCCCTACCCGCACACCACCTCCCGGCTGGTAGTGCGCGGGCCGGCTACGCATTTCAGCGAGGTGCTCGACGTGCTGGCCAGCCAGCGCCGCCGCCCCCGCCTCACGCCCTTGGGCCCCGATACCCTGCGCCTGACCCTGCATGCTCACTCGCCCGCCGATACCTGGGAGGTAACGCTGGCTGGCTCGGCTCCGCCGCCCGGCAGCCCGCCCGGTGCCGATACGGTGGCACAACGCCTGCTGGCCTACGCTACCGACCTCGACCACCAAGTGGAGCGCGTCTGCCTGATTGACCACGTCGTGCTGGAGCCGTTGGAAGCCCGGGTGGCCAACGCGAACCTGGCGCCCGACGATTTTTATCATTGCCAGGCAACGCTGCTATTACCGGGCTACGCGTACCGCTACCGCCCCGCGCCGGGCCCCGATGGCAAGGTGCAGCCATCGGGCAACCGGGCGGTGCTGGAGCAGCTCGTGCGCCAGTACGCCCCGGCGCATGTGCTGGTCAACCTGGTGTGGCTCGACTACGCGCAGATGTGCGAGTGGGAGCGTCTGTACGCAGTGCTGGCCGATAACAGCGACCTGCTGCGCCCCGACGGCCAGCCCGTGCGCGTGACGCTGGCCGCCGCCCAGCAGCGGGTGCGGGAGTTTCTGGAAGCTCACTTACCCGCCGGGCCGCCCGCCGTCAGCTAGCCGCTTATGGAGCCCGCCGCTACCATTGGGCAGCTGCGCCTCGACGTGCGCACGACCGATGTTGACCTCGGCCGCGAGCTGCCCGAGCGCTTGAGCCAGCTATTTCACAGCTCGCTGCTGGATGTACTTACCGACGAGCTTACCCGCCTGGCTGGCCCGGGCCTGCCGCGCCGCCTGCCCGAGCTGGTGCTCGCGCTACCGCCGGTAGCGGCCAGCCAGCTCGAGCAGGAATTGCCCGAGCTGCTGCGCCAGGCCGTGCGCCGGGCCCTGGCCGACTTAGAGCCCGCTGCGGGGCCGGGCCAGCCGACTGCCGGCGCGGCCGACCCGCTGGCGGGTCTGCGTTATTTTTTGCACCGGGGCCAGCTGCCCTGGCAGCTAAGCGGGCCGGCATTCCGGCTCGATGCGGAGGTAGGGCGGGCGCTACGGCAGCACCCGCGGGCGCTGCTGACACTGCTGCGCCAGGTAGGCCAGCAGCTCTGGCCCCGGCAGCGGCTGGCCCGCCAGCTCACCCCGGCTACCATTGGCCAGCTGCTCGGCCTGCTGGCCCCGGTCGATGCGCCGCTGGTGCGGGCCTACCTGCACGATACGCTGGCAGCCCACCGCCGCCAGCCACTGGTCCCCGCTACCGAGCCGGCGCTACGCCAGGTGTTGCACGAGCTGGTGCTGGCCGACCTGCTCACCCGCTGGCACACCCAATTCAACCGCCGGGCCTTCGTGGAGCGGCAGCTGCGGCAGCTAGCCGCGCATTATAATCTCAGCTTTAGCGCGTTGTTGCGGCAGTTGCTGGCTGCTTTGCCCGCCGCCGGCCTGCCCCCGCCCCGGGCGGGCACGCTGCCGGGCATTATCCAGGCGTTGCATCAGCAGGAGCCGGAGCCGGTGGTCCGCAACTCGCCCGCGACCAACTCGCTGCCCGCCAGCGCTGCGCTGCACTATTATTTGCGCCACGGCTCGCTGCCCCCGGCCAGCGGCTCCCCGCTGACCCGCGAGGCACTGCTAGCTGAGATAACCCGGGTGCTGCGGCAGGGTAGGGGGGCGCTGCTGGCCCTGGCGCGGGCCGTGGGGCCCCGCGCTGCTGCCGCCGGCTTGCTAGCCTTGTTGCCCCCCGACGGCTACGCAGAAATAGTGCGTTTGCTGGCACCGGGCCAAACGCGGCCGGTATTGGCCCTGCTGCAAGAACTGGCCGGTGCGCCGGGCTCCGGTACTGCCCGCCACCGGCTGTGGCAGCCCGCCGTAGCGCTGCTGCTGACTGCGTCTGCTCAACCCGCGTTGCCCACCCTACGCCGCTGGCTGCCGCTCCAGGCGTCGGCGCTGCTGGCCGCTGCGCCCGCCGGTAGCGCTGGCCGCGAGCAGCTATTACATTACCTGTTGGCCGGGTTAGATGCCGGAGGCTCGCCCGGAACTGCTGCCCTGTCGCCGGCCCAGCTGCGCCGCGAGCTGCGCGAGTTGCTAGTCCAGCGCCCCGCCTTGTTGCTCGATTTTTTGCGGCAGCACCAGGCCAGCCGGCCAGTGCTGCGGCACCTGGCTGCGCTGGCTGGCTTTCGGCTGCTAGCGCAGCTGCTGCCGGGCAAGCCCCGGCCCGGTACCCGGCGCGTGGCTACGCAAGCGGCGCTGGCGGCCCTGTTGGGCGACCCGGCCGGGCTGGTAGCCACGGGCGCGGGCCGGCAATCGTTGCTGCGCGAGGCGTACTTGCTGTTCCACCTGCGCCCACCCCTGGCGGGTAGGGCGGTACCGGAATTGCTCCCGCTGCTGCGGGCGCATCAGGTGCCGGGCCGGGCGTTGCTGGGCTACTTGCGGCAGCAGCAGCGGCACTGGCCGGTGCTGCTGAGCGATGCCTTTACGCGGTGGTTGCTGGCGGGCCTGGCCGCCGCGCTTAGTCAACCCGAGCCAGCGGCGAGGGCCAGGGTGGGGCAGCAGTCCGCCGTGGCCCGCCCGCCGGCCGTGTCTGCCTCCGGCGGTAGCGGGTTGGTAGAATTGCCGGGTACCACCACCGCGCGGTTGGCAACGGCCGGCGAGTCTAGCGAACGCGACGAGCAAGCCACCAATCAGCTCGCGGTGAGCGTGCCGACTGGTACTACCTGGGCGAGTTTATTAGATAGGCAGTTAGCCTACAGTGTATTGCTGAATAATATAGCGCTGGGTGATGCGGCAGCTGGTCGAGCCGCGACCGCATCGGGTACCCTCGCTGCTGCCCCGCCGACCGCGGGAATCAGTCGCGGCCAGCGGGCGGGAGCGGCCAGCCGCGCCGCGACCTTGCAGCTCGCCTGGCCCGCCACGGCGGCCGAGGGCCTGGCCCTGCTGGCCGCGAGCCGGCCGGCCAGCACCTGGGCGCCCCAGCTGCTGGGGCCGCTGCTGCGCTGGCTGGCCCCCCGTGAGCCGGTGTGGGTAGCCACTTGGCTGAGCGCCCGCCTGCTCACCGCCCCGCGCTGGCCCGGGCAGGCCGCGTTGCTCGATTACGCGCTGCTGCGGCAGCTGCTGGCCCCGATTCGTCCGGCCGTGCGGCAGGGCCTGACGGCCCTGGAGGCGCTAAGTGGCCGGGGAGAGCTGGCGGGCCAGCGGCTGCCGGCGCTGCTGCGGGCGGCCGTGCTGCTCGGCCGCTTCAAGCCCACGGGGGCCCGGGTGGCGCTGGCCCGACTGGCGGCGGCCTACGGCCTGCCGGGGCGGGCCACGGCCCTCCGGCTGCACCGGCTGGGGCGGCGCTGGCCCTCGCTGGTGGCCCTGCCCGGTTGGTCTGTGCTGCTGTCGGCGCTGGTGACGCGGCGGCCGCTCGCGGGGTCGCCCCCTGCTGGCGCCGGGGCGCCAGCGGGGCGACCCCTGGGCCGCTGGACACTGGTCCCCCCCGTAGCTGCTTCAACCCGGCTGCCCGACGGCCAGTTGCCCGACTGGGCCGACCCCGGCCAGCCAGCGGTGGGCCAAGTAGTTGAAGCTACGCAGGCTAGCCAGGACCTGCTGTTGCACTACTTATTGCACGGACGGGCTCCGTGGTGGCATACCGGCGTTTTACTGCCCGCTACCTTGGTGCCTGTTTTGCAGCAAGCGGCCCGGTCGCCACAGCCCCTGCGCGAGTTTTTGCGGCAGCACGGCCGCGAGGCCACGGTGCAGCGCCACCTGGCCGCGCTGGCTAATTTCAGCCTGTTGCACGAATTGCTACCCCCGCCCCGGGTAGGGCGGGGGCGGCGGCAGCTGGTGCGGCCGGCCCTCGCGGCGCTCGACCGCAGCCTGCGGCGGCCCGCGGGAGCTAGTCAGGAGCGGCTACGATTATTCTTGCAAGAAGCCTATTTGGCTTACGTCGGGGCGCCGCAGCCCACCGACCCGCTGGCCGTGACCCGGCAGCGGGCGGCGGCCAGCGGATTGGCTTGGCGTACGGTGCTGGCCTGGGCGGCGACCCTCGTGCGCCAGCACCCGGCCCTGGCAGCCGATCCGTTCTTTGGTAGCTTGCTGCACGCTACGCTTACGCAGTCGGTTGCCCAGCGTCGCCGTCGCCCGGCGGCCACTGGGGAGGCGACCAGGCTAGAAGCGGCCCTGCCGTTCAAACACGACCCGTCGCTCCCCACCGCCGACGCTACCTGGGGGCTGGTCGAATCGTATCTGCAAGCCGGCACGGTGCCGGCGGGGCGCCACCCCATGCAGCTGCTGGCTGAGCTGCCCCCCGCCCAGGCGGCCGCCGTGCTGGCCCGGGCCCGCCCGTATTTGAACTCGGCTACGGCGCGTCAGCGCCTGGTAGCGCTGCTGCCCGTCGGGGCCGAGCGGCAGTTGCTACGGCGGTGGTGGCCAGCCTCGTACCACCTGCTGGTGAAGGTCGCGCACGGGTGGCTACGGTTGGCGAAGGCCGGGCTGGTGCAACTGCCCGACGGTCCGGCCGGGGTGTGGAGTGCCGCGCTGGTAGTGGCGCTGGCGGGCGGTGCGATGGCGCAGCAGGCCGCGGCCCTGGTGGCCCGCCTCCTGCACGCTGAGAATTCGGGCCGGCCCGCCGCCCAGCGGGCCCAGCAGCTGTTGCAAGCCGTGGCGGGTCGGCTGCCCCTGCCCAGCCCGTTGCCCGCCTTGTTGGCCGCCCGCGCCGGGGAAGCTTCGCCAGGGCGAACGCGGCGGCCAGCGGCTCCCGCAGCCCCTGCCGGGGCCAGCGCCGGGCCGGTCGCTACCACCGGCCCGGCGCTGGCCCCGGGGGCGGAGAATGCCTCGAATCGGCCCGGCTCGCTGGCCCTTCGGCCCACGGCGGCCGAGGCGGGGCCGGCCGACACGGCCTACGTCACCAACGCGGGCCTGGTGTTGCTGTGGCCGTTCCTGACCATGCTCTTCGACCGCCTGGGCTACTTGGAAATGCGCAAGTTTAAAACTCCCGAGCTGGCCGAGCGAGCGGCCCACCTGCTCCAATACCTGGCTACGGGCGAAGAGGAATTTCCGGAGTATATCTTGGTGCTCAATAAGCTATTGTGCGGCGTGGAGGCCGCCCGCCCGCTGGCCCGCGCCGTACTGCTCACCCCCGAAGAGCGCAGTACCGGGGAGGGGCTGCTGGGGGCCGTGATTGCTCGCTGGGAAATTCTTAAGAATACCAGCGTCGCGGGGCTGCGCGAGACGTTCTTGCAGCGGGCGGGCCGGCTCGACTATCACCCCGAGCGCGTGGCGCTCACCGTCGAAACCAAAACCCTCGACATTCTACTCGACCAGCGGCCCTGGTCGATTTCCACCATCAAGCTGCCCTGGATGCCGCTGCCCCTTTACGTTACATGGCGCTAGACTCTTCCCCCACTACCCTCGGTACCACGCTGGCCCGCGAGCTGGACTGGCTCAACGCCGCCCTGCACGCCCGCGTCCGGCAGTATTTTCACCTCGATACCCCAGCCGAAGAAGTGGACGAGTTGCCCGGCTTGCCGCCCGCGCCCACCCTGCCGCCCGCCAAAACGAATGCGTTTGCCCGCCTGGTAGCGCGGGAACAGCTAGGGCCGGCCGAGCGCCTGGTGCTGGCCCTGGCGCTGGCCCCCCACCTGCGGCCCCAGCTGCTCGACCAGCTTTTCGCCCGCAACAGCACCTACGACCGGCCCTTTACCGAATTTGGGGGGCTGCGGGGTAAAGGCCACGCGGGCTTTCTGCCCACTGGCGAAACAGCGCTCTTTTTGCTGGCCGGCGACGACCTGGCCCGCCGTCTGCCGCACCAGGCCCGCCTCTGGGCCGACTCGCCCCTGACTACCGCCCGCCTCGTGGCGCTGGCCGCGCCCGAACCCGGTGAGCCGCCCCTGAGCGGAGCACTCACCGTGCCGCCCGATGCGCTGGCCCTGCTCACCACCGGCGAGCGCCCCCGCCCGCACTACAGCCTCGACTTTCCGGCCCAGCGCGTCACCACGCCCCTTACCTGGGTCGACTTAGTGCTCGACCAGCAGGTGTTCGACCAGCTCGAAGAGATGCGGACCTGGCTCACTCACCAGGATGCCATTCTGCACGACGCCCACCTGCGCCGCCACCTCAAGCCGGGCTACCGGGCGCTGTTCTACGGGCCGCCCGGCACCGGCAAAACGCTCACCGCCTGCCTGCTGGGCCAGGATACGGGCCACGAGGTGTACCGCGTCGATTTGTCGATGCTCGTGTCGAAATACATCGGCGAAACCGAGAAAAACCTGGCCCGCGTATTCGACACGGCCGAGCGCCGCCAGTGGATTTTATTCTTCGACGAGGCCGACGCCCTCTTCGGCAAGCGCAGTACCGCCACCACCGCCAACGACCGCCACGCCAATCAGGAAATCGCCTACCTGCTCCAGCGCATCGAAGACTATGCGGGCGTTATCGTGCTGGCTTCCAATTTAAAAGGCAACGTCGATGAGGCTTTCGCCCGGCGCTTCCAGGCCATGATCCACTTCCCGTTGCCCGGCCCCGCCGAGCGCGAAAAGCTCTGGCGCCAAGCCTTCGGCAATGGGGTATCTGTAGCTGACGATGTAGATTTCCAGGTTCTGGCTGAGCAGTATAAGCTAGCTGGTGGTGCCATTATCAACGTATTGCGCTACTGCGTATTACAGGTTTTGCAGCGCCAGCAGCCGGTGACCCTTGCCGATGTGCGTCGCGGTCTGCAGCGTGAGCTAAATAAAGAGGGTAAGACAGCATAATTGCCAGGTAGAGGAATCTTGGTTGATAGCCAGTCGAAGCCATTTGCTATTGCATACTTAAGAAGTAGCTTGCGTAGGAAATTGCGCCGCTATCTTTCTATGAAAACGCTCCGCCAGCCGCAGACAACGAAGGGTAGCCCTGCCCAAGCCGTATTGACCAGTAGCGCTAGCGCCGCAGCGATTGCCAGCCCGGTGCAGCTAGCTGCGCAGCAATTTCAGCAAGCCATCACGGATAGCCCCCGCCAAGTTGCGCAACGCCAACAGGCAGCCAGCCTGGCTCCGCGCAACAATACGGGGCTGCCCGACCACCTGAAAGCTGGCGTCGAAGCCTTGTCTGGTCATTCGCTCGACGACGTGCAGGTGCATTACAACTCTAGCCGCCCCGCTCAGTTCCAGGCGCACGCTTACGCGCAAGGCAGTGACATTCACCTGGCACCTGGTCAGGAAAAGCACCTGCCCCACGAAGCTTGGCACGTAGCCCAGCAAAAGCAAGGCCGCGTGAAGCCTACTGTGCAGCTCAAAGGCGTGGCAATCAACCATGATGCGCTCCTTGAGCAGGAGGCTTCCGCAATGGGTAGCCGCGCCCTTGCTACGCCGGCCGGAAAAAGTAGCTCTGGTCTTATTGCTCCAATTCAGCGGCGTCAACAAGCAGTAGTGCAGCGAGTTGCTTTTACCAGCGCTAATGGTACGGTAGTCGATGTAACGCCAGACGAATTGGTAGAGCACCTAAGCAAATGGGTAATTCGGACGATGAAAGCCGATGCGCTGACTACCGCGCCGCTGACCAAGGCCCCGTCGGTAGCTAATCACCTCAACTGGGATGAGCTGCATGCAGGTGGCCAGGCGCGCGACGCCAACGGGATGCTAGAATTATACCAACTCGTTCGCGAGGCCAAGCTCTCGCCGGGCTATAACTTTTCGCTGGAACACGGTGCGCTGGGCTTGAGCAGCTATTTTAGCTCTAATCCAATGCTCAATAGCAAAAACCGTGACGCGCATAGCGCGCTCGATGGGTTAGCCTTTCCTCCTAAAGACCTCAATGAGGTAGATAAGGGGGCCGGCGTGTCTTATAAAGAATTGACTACCTCTTTTCAAGAAATGGCCAAACGCAAGGGGCCCAACAAAGCCGAGAGAGGGGATGCTGTTTTGGCGCAGGCGCATCTGGACTTGCTAAATAAGCGAGCCCTGCCAGACGGGGCTTACACTAACAGCGAGATTGGCAAGATGCATTACCATCTGGAAGTGATGCACCTGGCGGAGGGGCGCCGCAATGTCGCCATGTTAGTATTTGCCCCCATGACACTGCAAAATATCGCCGACGGTAAAATCAGCGCCCAGCGGGCTTTTGGGGGGCTAGTGCGCTCAAGGCAAGTAAAAAAGAACGGTAAGCTGCAGTTTAAGAATAAAGAAGAAGGTGGGGAAGAAGAGGAAGAACAAGTACCCCTCATGAAAGATAAGGTCCAATCGGGTAATTTTCCGCCGGCCTGGGTAGGTAGCAAGTCGGAGCTAGAGCTTACTGAAAAGCATTTTGAAGAGGGAAAATCTATTGGCAGCAAGGCGCTAGGCCTAAAAGACACGAAGAAGCTGCTAAAGAAAATGCGTCAGCAGGTAGAGCATTTTTTCTCCACCGATGACCATCGTGATTTCCAGCGAGGTGACTTGCAAGCGCTGCCGGGAGCAGCTTTTACGGATAAAGCAACGGCCTTGCAGGCAGTGGAGGCACTCATGCGGGCCAACTATTTCTCGATGATTCCGGCTTTCTACGACGTAGTCTCTGATACCCCCGGGAGCGCCACCGCCCGCAGCACGCAGCAGCGGCAGCAGCAGCGGTGGCAGGCACAGGACACCTTGCAGGATCTGACCGGTGATGTCAGCATGACAACGGATTCGGTAATGACAATGGGAACCTTGTTGCCCGAGGCCCA
>CAJYVK010000307.1 GCA_913778455.1 uncultured Hymenobacter sp.
AACACGCAAAGCGCGATAACCAGCATGGCCGTTTTGCGAGCCTGGAAGGCGGGCATCCCGCGCTTGATGAACTGCAATGGTAAGTAGCCCCCGCCGATGCTGCCGATGCTCGACAGGATATATACGGCCGCCACCGGCAGCGCGATGGCCGTACCCGTGAGGTGGTACTGCTTGCCCAGAAAGTCGGGCAGCCAGAACAGGTAAAACCACCAGATGGGGTCGGTCAGAAACTTGCCCAGCGCGAAGGCCCAGGTTTGGCGGAAGCCCAGCAGCGTGCCCCACGAAGTTTTGGGCTTTTCTTCCACTACCACACTTTCGGCCGGCAGGCCCTTCGGAATATCAGCGTTTATATAGTCGAATTCGGCCTTGCTCAGGTGCTTGCTGTTGGCTGGGGTGTCGTATACGAGTAGCCACAGCACCAGCCACACGAAGCCCAGCGCCCCCGTCACGATAAAGGCCCACTGCCAGCCGTAATGTTCGGCGATGAACGGTACCGACAGCGGGGCGATGATGGCCCCCACGTTGGCCCCCGAGTTGAAAATGCCCGTGGCCAGTGCCCGCTCGCGCTGCGGAAACCACTCGGCTACCGTCTTGATGGCGGCCGGGAAATTGCCCGCCTCCGTCACGCCCAGAAAGCCCCACGCCACGCCGAAGCCCAGCGTGCTGCTCACTGCCGCGTGGCCCATCGCCGCAACGCTCCACAGCGTAGTGGAAAGCGCGTAGCCAATCTTGGTGCCCAGCTTGTCGATAATGCGGCCAACGCCCACCATCCCAATCGAGTACGCCAGCTTGAAGGCAATCTCAATGTTGGCGTAATCGCCCGAATTCCAATTGAAAGCCTTTTCAAGGTAGGGCTTTAGCAGCGAGATTACGGCCCGGTCGAGGTAGTTGATAGTCGTGGCAAAAAATACCAGGGCACAGATAGTCCAGCGGTACTTGCCTACGGCCGACGAGACGGGGCCGGGCGGCGAGGTAGCGGGTAGGGTGGGATTCATAGGAGAGAAATAACATTTAGCATTTAACAAGTATCATTTAACAAGTAGTGTTTAATAATTAACATCAAATAGTTGTCATTGAAAATAATGGATTGCCCCAATCAAGTTTTGGGCAATTTTCTATTTTATGAAGCTATTAAATGCTGAGTGCTGCCTGTTAAATGCTAAATGTTATTTATTAAATGACGAAAGGAATTGCATGAGCGGGGCGACCCGCGCCGTGATGGTGGCCGCGTCGCTGGCTCCTTTGAAGAGCTGCGAGCCCACGCCCACCACGTTGACCCCGGCCCCGAACCACTCCGTTAGGCTGGCCTCGGTGGGCTCCACGCCGCCCGTCACCATGAGCTTGACGCTGGGCATGGGGCCACGCAGGGCTTTCACATAATCGGGGCCGACGAGGTTGCCGGGGAAGATTTTGACCAGCTGCGCCCCGAGCTGGGTGGCAGCGTATATTTCGTTGGGCGTCAGGGCTCCGGGTACCCAGGCCACGTCGTGGCGCTGGCAAACGGCGGCCACCTCGGCCGTGGTCACGGGCTGCACCACGAAGGCCGCGCCGGCCGCGATAAAGCGCTCGGCCTCGGCGGCGGTGTAGATGGTGCCGATGCCCAGCACGAGGTCGGGGCAGTCGGTGGCGGTCAGCTTGACCAACTCCTGGAAGACCTCGAAGGCGTTGGCCCCGCGATTGGTAAACTCAAATACCCGGACGCCCCCGGCGTAGCAGCCCCGCACAATGGACTGGGCATACGCGGCATCGGCGTGGAAAAAAACCGGCACCAGCGGCGCGGCCAGGGTGCGGGCAACAACTTCTTGAGAAGACATTTTTATAGCTGTTAGCTATTAGCTGCTAGCTGTTAGCTACCTGTTCAAAATGGAAGAGAAGCTATTGGCTATCAGCTAGCAGCTAATAGCTAATAGCTTACAAAATCTACCGCAGCAGCCGCCCCGTGAGGTTGCCCTGCATGAGGTGCTCAACCTCGGCCGGCGCGACCAGGTTGATGTCGCCGTGGATGGTATGCTTCAGCGCCGAGGCGATGGTGGCGAAGGAGAGCGCCTGCGCCCGGTCCTCGTAAGCCTGCGAGCCGTAGATGAAGCCCGAGATAAACGAGTCGCCGCCACCGATGCGGTCCACCACCGGGGTGATGTCGTAGAAGGGCGTTTCGAAAAAAGCGCCCTCGTCCCACAGCAGGCCGCAGATGCGCTCGTGCGAGGCGCTCTGCGTTTGGCGACGGGTGGCAATCACGCGCTTGATGTTGGGGAAGCGCTGGGTAAGCTGCTGGCTCATCGAGATAAAGCCGTTGTCGGAGCCAGCCTCGGCTTTGATGCCGAACAAGTCGTCGGCATCGCCCTCGGTGCAGACGACGAGATCGCAGCCAGCCACCAGGTCGGGCATGATGTCCTGCGCTTTCTGCCCGTACTGCCACAGGTTGCGGCGGTAGTTCACGTCGGCCGAGACGGTGACGCCCAGCCGGCGGGCCGTCGCAATAGCCTCGGCGGTGGCCTGGGCGGCGGCGGCCGAAATGGCGGGCGTGATGCCCGTCCAGTGCAGCCAGCCGGCATCTTGCAGAATTTCTTCCCAATTAAAGGCGGCGGGATCGAGATGGGCGAAGGCTGATTCGGCCCGGTCGTACACGATGCGGCTGGGCCGTAGCGAGGCGCCTACTTCCAGGAAGTACAGTCCCAGCCGGTGGCCTTCGGTGAAGCGGCAGTGGGTGGTATCGACGCCGTAGCGGCGCAGGTGGTTGGCGGCGGCGTAGCCCAGCTCGTTGGCCGGGAAAGCCGAGACGTGGGCGGCGGGCACGCCCATTTGGGCGAGGGCAGCGGCTACGTTGGCGTCGCCGCCGCCGTAGGTTACTTCGAGAGTGGCAGCCTGGGGTAGCCGGTAGTTCAGCGGCGGCGAGAGCCGCATCATGACTTCGCCGAAGGTTACGACTTGCTTCATGAGAAATAAAAAGGCCGTGCAAGGCTGGGTGGGCAGCACGGGCTAGGAAAATAAGGACCGGCAAGGTAGGCCCGTAAATGGGCGGGCAACGGGGTTTTTCTCGTCTTTTTTAACGCAAACGATTCCGATACCCCCGTAGCGCGGGCTCTGCGAGTCCGCAAGCGGTCGCCCAATAGCCGGCCGGACCGGAAGGCTGCCAGCCAGTAGCTGCCCACAGCGCTCGATTGCGGACTCGCAGCGTTCGCGCTACACTAGCTCGCCCATGCTTACCGGCTGGGCGGCCGCCTCGAAGCCGAAATACGTTTTGGCGTTGCCGTAGCTGATGTTTTCGACCAACTGGCCCAGCCAGGGCAACTCCTCTTCGGGCAGCTCGCCGTTTTCTACGTCGCGGCCCAGCAGGTTGCAGAGGATGCGGCGGAAGTACTCGTGGCGCGGGAAGGAGAGGAAGCTGCGCGAATCGGTGAGCATGCCCACGAACTGGCTCAGCAGGCCCATGCTGCTGAGGGCGTTGAGCTGCTTCTCCATGCCGTCCTTCTGATCGAGAAACCACCAGCCGGAGCCGAACTGGATTTTACCCGCCACCGAGCCGTCCTGGAAATTGCCAATCATGGTGGCGAAGAGGTCGTTGTCGGCGGGGTTGAGGTTGTAGAGGATGGTCTTGGCCAGCTTGTTTTGGTTGTCGAGCCGGTCGAGGAAGCGCGATAATGCCCGGGCCTGCGAGAAGTCGCCGATGGAATCCCAGCCCGTGTCGGGGCCGAGCTCGCGTAGGGCGCGGGTGTTGTTGTTGCGCAACGCGCCGAGGTGAAACTGCTGCGTCCAGCCCTTTTCCCAATCCATAACGGCCAGCTCCACCAGCATGGCCGATTTGAACTGCTCGATTTCGAGGGCGCTCAATGGCTGGCCCGCCAGCGCTTTGTCGAAAATAGCGGCCACTTCCGCCTCGGTGTAGTCGGCGGCGTAAATCTGCTCCAGGCCGTGGTCGGAAAGCCGGCCGCCGAGGCTGGCGAAGAAATCGTGGCGCTCGCGCAGGGCGGCCAGCAGATCGGCGTAGGTAGTGATTTCCAGACCTGCCGCCGCGCCCAGCTTACCGAGGTACTGGCGGTAGTCGGCGGCCTCGGGCGTCATGGCCTTGTCGGGGCGGAAGGTGGGCAGGATGCGGGTACCGAAGTCGTGGCCCGCCAGCGCCTGGTGATGCTCCAGCGAGTCGGCGGGGTCGTCGGTGGTGCACACCGTGACCACGTTCATCTTGCGCAGTAGCCCCTGCACCGAGTACTCGGGCGTTTGGAGCAGGGCGTTGCACTGGTCGTAGATGCGGCGGGCGCTGTCCTTGTTCAACAGCTCGGTGATGCCGAAGTAGCGGCGCAGTTCCAGGTGCGTCCAGTGGTAGAGCGGATTGCGCACGGTGTAGGGCACGGTTTCGGCCCACTTCTCGAATTTCTCCCAGTCGCTGGCGTCGCCGGTCACGTAGCGCTCGTTCACGCCGTTGGCCCGCATCGCACGCCACTTGTAGTGGTCGCCGTAGAGCCAGATCTGGGTGATGTTGTCAAACTGCCGGTTGTGGGCAATCTGGTCGGGCGGCAGGTGACAGTGATAATCAATAATAGGCTGCGGCGCGGCGTGCTGGTGGTAGAGCGTGCGGGCCGTTTCCGTTTGCAGGAGGAAGTCGTCGGAGAGAAACTTTTTCATTTAACAGATATCATTTAACAGTTAACAGGTATTATTTAGTGTTTAACAGATGTTGTTAATGTTTAACGATTAAGCTCTTTTACGGTAATTGGTGGTTGCGTTGTTAAGCATTTTTAACTAACTGCTTCGAAATAGAGCGCCAGTCTGCTAAATGCTAAATGTTAATTGCTGAATGACCTACAGTGATACGCCGCGCTTCCACGGAATGAAATCCGTTTGGCCGTGGCGGACGGCACTTACCTCCAGGCCGCTGGCTACCTGCACCACGTAATCGAGGATGCGCTCGCCGGCCTGCTCGATGGTTTCGTCGCCGTCGATGACGGTGCCGGTGTTCAGGTCGATGATGTCGGGCATGCGCTCGGCGAGCTTGGTGTTGGAGCTGATTTTCACCACCGGGGCGATGGGGTTGCCGGTGGGCGTGCCCAGGCCGGTGGTGAAGAGCACAATATTAGCGCCCGAACCAACTTCGGCGGTCGTGCTTTCCACGTCGTTGCCGGGCGTGCAGAGCAGGTTGAGGCCGGGCTTAGTCACCAGCTCGGGGTAGTCGAGCACGGCCACTACCGGCGACGAGCCGCCCTTGCGGGCCGCGCCCGCCGATTTCATAGCGTCGGTAATCAAGCCGTCGCGGATGTTGCCGGGCGAGGGGTTCATGTCGAAGCCCGAGCCCACGGCCACGGCGCTGTCGCCGTAAGCCTTCATGAGCGAGGTGAAGCGCTGGGCCGTATCGTGGTCTACCGAGCGATTCACGATTTCCTGCTCCACGCCGCACAGCTCCGGGAACTCGGCCAAGATAACCGAGCCACCGAGCGCCACCAGCAAGTCCGAGACGTGGCCCACAGCCGGGTTGGCCGAGATGCCCGAAAAGCCGTCGGAGCCACCGCATTCGAGGCCGAGGCACAGCTTGCTGAGCGGGGCGGGCCGGCGCTGCTGCTCATTGGCCTGCATGAGGCCGGCGAAGGTTTGGCGCAGGGCGGTGCTCACGAGGGCTTCCTCGGTGCCGATTTTCTGCTGCTCTAACACAAACAGCGGCTTGCTGAACTGCGGGTCGCGCCGGGCGATTTCCTCCTGCAACATGCTCACCTGCGCGTTCTGGCAGCCCAGGCTGAGCACCGTAGCCCCGGCCACGTTGGGGTGGGTGATGTAGCCGGCCAGCAGGCCGCACAGCGTCTGGGCGTCCTGCCGGATGCCGCCGCAGCCGCCCTCGTGGCTCAGGAAGCGAATACCGTCCACGTTGGGAAATAGCCGGGGCTTCTGGTAATCTACCTCGGCCGAGTGCAGGTCGGTAGCCAGAATTTCCTCCACCGACTTGCCAGCCTTTAGCAATTCTACCAAGGCCTGGGTCTGGGGCTGGTAGCTCTTGCGGCGGGCGTAGCCAAGGTCGTTGACCAAGGCCTCTTCGAGCACCTGGATGTTGCGGTTTTCGCAAAAAACCAGGGGAATGACGAGCCAGTAATTGGCCGTGCCCACCCGGCCATCGGGCCGGTGGTAGCCCATAAAGGTGCGGCCGGCGAATTTCGTCACGTCGGGCTGCGCCCAGTCGTGGCGGTGCTGGCCTTCCTGATACGAGTCGGTAGCATGCTTGATGTTGGCGGTGGTGAGCAGGCCGCCCTGGGCCACGGGCGCGGCCATGCGGCCCACCAGCACGCCGTACATGGTGACGCTGTCGCCCGGCGTCAGCGGCTGCAAGGCCAGCTTGTGCTTGGCGGGAATTTTTTCGGTAGTCGTGACAGTAGTCCCATCCCAGGTCACGGGCGTGCCGATGGGCAGGTCGGTGAGGGCAACGAGCACATTATCGGCGGGGTGAATTTTAGCAACTAGATGCTTCATAATCTGCGATAATTATGAATTGTAAATTATGAGTTATGAATTGCTGTTGAAGCCTAGGGAGGACTGGCCGCTGCCGCTGGCCACTGGCCCCCGTTTAGCGCGCAGCGCGTAACGGTAGGCCGACCAGTGGGGCGAGTCTCCAGACTCGTGATGAGAGGGCAATTACACTATTGTTAAAATTAGCCCCATCTGGCTTGTGATTAAGTACGCGAGTCTGGAGACTCGCCCCACTGGTCGGCCTACCGTTACGCGCTGTGCGCTAAACGGGGGCCAGTGGCCAGCGGCAGCGGCCGGTGAGAGCGGAGAAGGATGTTAAATTGTGACTGATTGAGGTCGCATCAATTTGCTGGCTAGCGTAGCGGTGGCACCCTCCTGTTGGAGTTGCAGGAGGTAGCGCGTCACGGCGTTGGCGAAGCCGGGGAGGGCGGTGAGGTCGGTGCCCCACAGGCCAAGGTTGCGCAGCGCCTCTTGGGCTAGGGCACTGGCTGGGTAGCGCGCCCAGAGGTCGGCAAAGTAGCCGGCTTGCTCATCCTGAATGAGGTACTCCTGGCCGTGGGCTTCGCCATACCAATTGCCGTCTGCCTGCCGGGTGCCGCGCATAAAGAGCAGATAAGCCGCGAAGCCCAGCGCCACGTATTGCGGCACGGCGCCGAAGCGCTCGTAGTAGTGCCGCAGGTCGGGCAGCACGCGCATGCGCAGCTTGGCCGAGTAGTTGAGGGTAATGGCCAGCCAGCGGTGCTCCACGGCGGGGTTGCGGAAGCGGTCGAGCACCTGCATGCCGAAGCGCTGGCCCACTTTCTCATCAATGGGGTAGGGGATGCCAGGTAGCAAGTCGGCCAGCATCAACTGGCGGATGTAAGTGAACAGCGGCTCGTTTTCCATCGCGCCGCGCACGGTAGGCACGCCTGCCAGCACGGCCAGCCCGCTGGCCAGCGAGTGCGTACCATTGAGTAGCCGCAGCTTCAGCTCTTTGAATTGCGTGATGTCGGGCTGCACGATAATACCCGGGTGCACCGGCTGAAAGCTCAGCATCTGCCGCACCCGCTCACCGCCCTCAATGGCCCACAGCGCGTACGGTTCCGACATGGTCAGCAGCCCGTCGTCGTAACCCAGTTCCTGGGTTAGCGCGGCCTGGGCGGCGGCGGCGGCGGGGTGGCCCGGTACGATGCGGTCCACCAGCGAATTGCAGATCGTATTGGCGTTTTCCAGCCATGTGAGGAAGCCCACGTCGGGCACCTGGCTTTCGGCCAGCTCGCGCAGGATGCCGCGCAGCTTGGTGCCGTTGTCGGGGATCAGCTCGGTGGGCACGATAACCAGGCCCTTATCGGCCGCGCCGGCGAAAGCCTCGTAGCGGGCCAGCAGCACGGCCAGCAGCTTGCCAGGGAAAGACCGCGGCGGGGCAGCGCGCACGTCGTCGTCGGCATCGAGAACGATGCCCACCTCGGTGGTATTCGAAAGCACGATTTGCAACTCGGAGCTGGCCGCGAATGCCAGCACCTCGGCCCACTGACTCTTGGCCGACAGCACCCGGCTGAGGCTGGCGCACACCACGTCCTGGCGCACGGGCACCTCGTCTTCGATACCCCGGATGCACACAGTGTACAGGTTGTCCTGGCGCTGGAAGGCGGCGGCATCGCCGCCGTCGGTGCTTTTCACCACTACCACGCGGCCGTTGAAGATGCCCTGGCGGTTGGCCTGGTCAATCAGAAAATCGGGCAGGCCACGTAGCAATACGCCGGTGCCAAATTGCAGGACCTTTTCGGGCAGGTCGAATAGCGCGGGGGAGGGCAGGCTCACGGCTGGGTTGGCCGCCGCTGCCCGTACCAGCGCCTGGGTCAGGATAGGCATAAAGTAGGGGATGATACTAAGATAAAAGCAATTGCTGAGCTAGTTGCGGCCCCATTTCTGCTGCCACTTGGGGTAATCGCGGGTGAGGAGCTTGGCGGGCCAGGTGCCGGCGTACACGTAGCCGGTGCGGCGCTCCACCTCGATGTCGGCCAGGCGGGCGTGCTTCACGCCGTCGCGGCCCACGTAGATGGGCTGGTTGGTGTCGAGGTCGTAGAAGCGGGCCCACACCGTGCTACCTGGCTGGGGTACCATCACCCGGTCGCGGCCCTTGGGCTGGCTGGGGTCAGTGATATCCTGCACGGCCGTGTTCTCGATTTTCGACGCCTCAAACCAGGCCACGGCGGCGGTGATGGCCTGGCGCACCGCGGGCGAAGGCTGGTCGAGCGTCAGCAAAAACTCGACGATGCCCACCGACTCGTCGCCGCTGAGCGAGGCCAGCTCGAAGGCGCGGGCTTTGCAGGGCAGCAGCGTGACGCGGTCGTGCTGGGCGCCCCAGGCCGTGAGCCTGCCGTGCTGCACGTACTGCGTTTTTAGGATGCACTGCACGCCCTGCGCGACGGCCTTTTGCGCCGGGGCAACCAGGCTGGCATCCACCAAGGCGAAGTCACCCTTCTTATCGGCTACGGCCTTGAGCACTTGCAGCACCCGCACCATCGCGTTGTCATTGTAGGTAATCTGGGCGCGGTAGAAGCGGGCGTCGGGGTAGTACTGTGGGAAGCCGCCGCTGGGCTGCTGCATCTTGAGCAGGTAGCCGATACCGCGCTCGGCGGCCTGGCGGTAGGCGGGGTTCTGAGTCGTGCTGAAGGCCGAAGCCAGGTAGGTGATTTCGCGGGTGGTGGCGTTGTTGTCGATGGTAGCGTCTTCCTGGCTGGCATCGCGGCGGGCGTTGGCCAGGTCGGCGGGGCTGAAGCGGTGGCGGTAGTCTACTTTCACCTCGTTCACGGCCTTGGGCCAGCCGCCGTTGCTGCGCTGGAAGGCCAGCATCTTTTCGGCAGTGGTGTCCTGCCGGGCCGTTTGGGGAGGCGCGGCGGGCACCGTCACCCGGCCGGCCGGCCGGCCGTGGGCCAGCGCACAGGTGCTGAGCCCGGCCGTGCCCGCGGCTAGGAGCAAGGCCAGTAGTTGCGGCTTCATAGGGTAGGGGAGCAAGGGGAAAGCCAGGTTAGCAGGTGGCAGGGCAGCCCACTGCCTTTTTGCGGGCAACGCACCCCTGGGCCGGGCGACTTCAAAAAATGATTAATACCCCGCGTTCTGCACCAGCGCGGGGTCGGCGCTGATGGTCGACTGCGGGAAGGGCAGCAGCTCCTTGCC
>CAJYVK010000308.1 GCA_913778455.1 uncultured Hymenobacter sp.
CTCGCGCAGGGCGTTGCGCAGCTGGCTATGATTGGGAGTTGCCGGGGGTGGTGGGGGCGGCGGTGTTTGGGGCGAAGCGGGGCCTTGCGCCGCCCGGGGTGGGGCAAAACGTACGGCGTCCTTGCGCCCGCGCCCAGCGCCCGGCGAAGCCTGGGCCGCCCGCGGCGGAGCAAACCGAATGGGGTCGTTTTGCCCAGTAGTACCACCTTGCGGGGGCTGGGGAGCCTGCGGCGGAGCGGGTATCTCCGAACGGCTACCGACGCCCTCCAGGGCGCGGAGCTCGGCGGCATCGGCCGCCATGCGGATGCGCAGCTCGGCGCGGCGGGTGGCCGCCTCGGCGGCCGAGCGGCCATCGACTTCGGCGCGGCGGGCGGCTGCGTCGGCCTGCGCAGCATCACCGAGCAGGCGTCCGGACTCATCAAATCTCATGCGCACGTACCCGCGCTTGTTGCGCTCAAGGCGGTAGCTGGGGTGCGCCGGGTGGCTGGCTGCCTCCCCGCTCAGGTTAAAATGAAACTCGTGCATCTCGCGGCCGTCGCGCAGCTTCCGGGTCTTCAGGCCCTCTTTTTCCAGGCGGCGAAGCTCCTTTTGCATTTCCTGGCGTTCCTCGCTCGTCAGGTTGGGATTGCGCAGCGCTTCAGCCAGGCCCTGGCGGGCTCCCTGGGCTGCCTTCGCGGCAACGTCGTCGGTCGAAAAATCAAAGCTGAACGACCGTGCTTCGGCCAGTTCCGGGCGCTCGGGTAGCTCTGCCAGCTCCGATAGCTCCCGGCGCTCGATGCGCCGCAGCTCCCGGCGCTGCGTCATTTCATGCGGCACCACTACCTCGACGGTGTGCACCGGCTTACCGTGCTTATTCTTCTTGCCGGGCGTATCGGTGTCGATGCGCTGGCCGTTTACGGTCAGGTTGACGAGGCGGCCTTTCTTATCTTTTTCCAGCACGACCGTGGGCGTCTGGCCCCGGCGCGCCGGGGCGTGCTGCCAGCGGCGGATGCGCCCTTCGGGCTCATCTTCCTCGTTCACCTGCACGCGAACCGTTTGCTCCAGGCGGTCGGTATCGGGAAGCGCGGGCAGGCCAGGCAAGCCGGGAAGGGCGGGCAAACCAGGAAGCGCGGGTAGGTCAGGAAAGCTAGGTAGGGGAGGGAGGCTGGGCAGAGCGGGCAGCTTCGTAGCCACCCGGCGTACCGTATCGGCCAGGCTGGGAGTAGGGGCGGTTTGACCGGGCGCGGTTTGCGCGGGGCGGGCTGCCAATACTACGCCCGTGCTCAGGCCCAGCAGCCCCAGCAGCGTGAGTGAGCCAGCCAGCAGCCGCTCGCTCACGGTAGGCCCCTGGGGTCGGCCCAGGGCCAGCCGCCGCACCCGGGCCAGCAGCGAGCCCTGGCTGCCCGAGCCCGCCGCGGCCAGGGCCAGGCGCGGCGTCGCGGCGGCGGCTTCCAATTCGGCCAGCGCGGCCAGGGCGCGGGCTACCCGTAGGCCGTCGCCACCACAAAGCGCCGCCGCCTGGTCGTCGCAGCAGTTTTCGCGCTCAGTACGCAGGCAGCTTGCCATAAACCACACGGCGGGGTGGTAGAAAAACAGTACCTCAGCCACGGCCAGGCCCAGGTTGAGCAGGTAATCGCGCCGCACGATGTGGGCCAGCTCGTGCGCCAGCAGCGCCTCCAGCAGCGCCGGCGGCAGGCCCGCCACCGCGCCCAGCGGCAGCAAAATCACCGGCCGCAAATGCCCGAGTACCACCGGCCCGGCTACCCGCGCCGATTCCAGCAGGGCTACCGGCTGGCGCACCCCGGCGCGGTGCGCCAGGGCGGTCAGCCGCCGCTGCCACTCGCCCCCCAGGGCCTGGGTGCCGGCTCGCCGCAAGCGATTGGCGTACAGCAAGCCCCCAGCCAACCGGCCGCTCATCAGCAACAGGCCCAGTAGCCAGGCTATTACCACGAGCGGCAGGTAGGCTTCGAGCTGGTGACGATGAGCTTGCAGCCAGGCCACGGGTAAGAAGGTAGCCGGGGCTGCCGCTACCGGTACGACCGCGCTGGCCACCGGCCGCGACTGCGCTAGTGCTTCGCCCGTTAGGCTAGCGGTAGCCGTCGGTACCGGCTCGGCCGCCGCTGGGCGCTGATAATACCACCCAAACGTCAGGCCGACGGCCAGCACCAGGCTGGCCAGGGTCCCCGCCGCTACGGCGTAGCGCACTTCGGCCCGCTGCCGGCGCAGCAGCGGCAGCACGCCCGCCAGCAACAGCGCCAGTACCCCGCCCTGCCAGAGCGAGTGCAGTAGGGCGTACCCTACGCCGCGCACCAGCGCGGGCGAACCTATTTCCTTAAGCAGCTGGAGCGTCGTCATCGGGCAAAGAAGTTGAAGGGTTGGCGTTTTGAATTTCAATGTCGTTGAGCAGGCGGCGAATCTGGGCTAGCTCGTCGGCCGAGGTCTTGCGGTTGCCCAGAGCCTGCATCACCAGCTTCAGGGCCGAGCCGCCGAAGGTGGCCGCCACGAACTTGTCGAGCAGCAAGCCCTGGGTGTCCTGCTCGCGCACGGCCGCCCGGTACACGTGGCTGCGGCCCTCGTCGTCGCGCTGCACGAGACCCTTTTCCAGCATGAGCTGCATGATTTTCAAGGTAGTGGTGTAGCCCACTTCCCGGTGCTGGCTCAGCTGCTCGTTCACGGTGCGCACCGTAGCCGGGCCGTGCTGCCAGAGCACCTGCAAAATCTCTAGTTCCGAATCCGTAGGTTTGGGGGGCGCTTTAGGCATGGCGAGTGGAGAAAAAGTTTCATACGAAGTGTTTCGTAGGTCAAAGGAAATACGATTGCTTTCGTAGTTGCAACGGCAATGTACGAAAATTATCGTAATTAGAATCAAGCAGCTGATTATCAAGTGCATTATTTTTACCGCTCACTTATGGTACCTACTCCCGCCACTTCACTGGCTGCGTTTCGCCACGCCTATTTCGCGCCCATTGACCAGTACTTGGCTTGTCACGATGGATTTGACTTCTTCACCGACCTAGTCTGCCTCGATGCGCTCACGCCCGCCGAGCAAGTCACGGCCGCTACTGAATTGCTCGCTGCCCTCCGCGCCGGTACCGCCGACGCCCGCGCCCTGCTGGGCCTGGGCCACCTGCGTTGCGCCGAAGCCCTGCCGCTGCTGCACGACTACGTTCGGCGCGGCGCATTTGCGTTCTACGCCCTCGCGGCCATTGCCGAGATAAACCCGGCGGGCTTTTACCCGCCCATCGTAGCGACGCAGCTGCGTACCAAAGCCACTTCTGAGCATCAGCTTATCGACCTGCTGCTGGGCCTGCGCACCTATTTCACGCTGCCGCAGCTGGGGCCAGCTATCCCGCCTGTAGTTTTCAAGCTCCTCACGCACTCGGCCTACCTTGTGCGCTACCACGCCCTCTACACCCTGCGGCACCTCTACGACTCCGCGACGCAGGAAGAAGTGCGCGACCCGGCCCGTCTTCAGGACGACCAGGTTTTTAGTCTGATTAGCAGTAACGGGCTGTTGCCTGACTTTGGCAAGGCGCAGCGCCTGCTGCTGGCCGAGCTACCCGCCGACATCCTGGCTGCCTATCCGTTGCGTAGCAAGTAGTAGCGCAGACCCTGGAGGCCGCACTAGTAGCGTAGCGAAATGTGGACTGAAAGTCCGTGCTACTTCCCGTGCGGGCGGTATCCTTACTTCGCTGCCTTGCGCTTGCGCACCAGCGTTACCCGCGCCCGGTGGCAGATGCCGCCCAGCGGTGGGTTGAATTTCGACACGCTCACCTGCGCCCGCCGCACCTGCGGAAACTCGGCCATCACGCGGTCGAGGATGCGGTGCGCCAGGTGTTCTAATAGTCGGGCCGGGCGCTGCATTTCTTCCAGCGTCATGCGGTATAGCACTTCGTAATTAACGGTTTCGGCCAGCTTGTCAGAAGCCCCGGCGGCGTGCAAATCGGTTTTGAGGTGCAGGTCGATGCCGTATTTGTTGCCGATTTTCTGCTCCTCGTCGTAGTAGCCGTGGAAGGCAAAAAACTCCAATCCTTCAAGCGCAATCTGGCCCATAAGCTAAGTGTATCAGGACCACGAATTCCGGCGGATTTTTCGAACTAGGCGGATGTTGTGGCCGAGGCTGGACGCTGTAGTACGTCCAGTGCAAAAATAGTAGTTTGTAAGTTCGGGAGCCCTGCCGGCCCGCGTAAAAGGTAGCCGTTTCTGAAGCACCCTATTAAGATTCTCGCGGCTGTGTAGAAAAGCAGCTTCATAAAACGTCCGTCATGCTTCGCAGGCGGACGTCAGATAAGCATGACGGACGTTGTGAGGTATGCAGGTTTTGCCAAACAAATATATCCCCTCGTATAAAAGCCAGTCACCAATATAAAAAGGCTGCCCAACAACCGTCAGGCAGCCTCGTGCACAAAATCCGTCGAATCCGAAAAATCCGGCGGAATCCGTGGTCTAGATTTCATCAAAGAATGATTTTTCCCCCACCGGCTCAGCTTGCGCAATCGGGCTTGTGGTCTGCCCAACTGAGCTTTGGCCGCCATTAGTCCCCGGCTTGCCCTGGGCAAGCATTCCCGGGTGCGTCATGGGCTCGGGTTGCTGAATTTCGGGGCGATCGGGGCCAACGGGCTGGATGTCGGGGCGAGCGGGCTCCACGTAGGGTGCGGGCGGCTGGGGCACGGTGCCGGGGCGGGGCTGCTCAATGTGCGGGGCGGGCGCAATGCCGGGGTTTTCGGCCGGGGCCTGGGGGCGCTCAATATCGGGCGTAGGGCTTTGGCCGGGGTCGGGCTGCTGGCCGGGCTTGGGATTGTAGCCGCTGGGCGCGGGGCCAGCCGGGCTGGTCGGCGAGGCCCCGCGCCCAGTGGGCACGCTGAAGCTGGCGGCTGGCGTGGACGCGACGGCGGTGGCTGTGGAGCGGGAAGGGGTAGTAGAAACGAGCATGTCAGGAGCGGAGCTGGGTTCGGGGGCCACCACTTCGGCGGGCCGCTTTACTTGTACGCTCGCCGCCCGCGAAAGGATGGCCGCCGGCGCATTTTTCGGCCGGGCGCGGGCGCGTTCCACCTTTTCGAGGGCATCGGAGGCCAGGTGGTGCAGGTCGCGCACGAGAGTATCGAGCTGCTGCTCAAGTCGCTGGCACTCCTGGCCCAGGCCCGACACTTCCTTCTGCATATCGGCCACGGTTTTTTCGGCCGTCTGGTAGGCTTCTTCCACGATGGCGCGGGCGCGCTGGCGGGCTTCCGACAGGGTCTGCTCGGCCAGGAGCTGGGCCTCGCGGCGGCGCAGGTCGGCATCGCGCTGGGCCTGCTCGGTGATGGAATTGCCGGTGTCTTCGGCCGTTTTGAGGGTACGGTAAAGCGACGATTCCACTTCGCGCATTTTCTGCACGTCGTGCTGGGCGTGTTCCAGCTTGAGCCGCAGCTCGCGGTTTTCGTCGCCCATGCGCTCCCACTGCTGCGATACGATGTTTAGAAAGGCTTGCACCTCCTCCCGGTCCACGCCCCGAAAGGACTTTTCAAACGTCTTCTGCCGAATATCGAGGGCGGTAATTTTCATTATATGAAGCTGTTAGCTATTAGCTGTTAGCCGTTAGCTTTTAAGGTAAGATGAAGGAGACAGTACCTACGCTATTTAGGGACTGGTCGGATAAAACAGTCTTTGCTTGCACGGAAAGCCGCTGGCTATTCACCACTAGTCGGCAGCTGAATCTGCCACACCGCCAGGCTGCGGTCATCGCTGCACGAAACTAGCCGTTGCTGCGTGCCCGGCCAAACCAGCTTATTCACCGAAGTACCGTGGCCGGCCGCCCGTGCCCGGTCGAGCACGCGCAGCAGGGCCAGGCTGGTGGCATCCCAGAGCTTGATGCTCTTATCGAGCGAGCAGCTAGCCAGGTAGCGCCCATCGCTGCTGAAGGCCAAGTGATTGATGGCGTACATGTGCGCCACGACGCTGTCGGCCAGCGGGTAGCCCTCGGTGGCGCGGTAGCGGCGCAGGTGGGCGTCGCGCCCGGCAGCTAGCAGGTGTTGGCCGTCGGGCGAGTAGGCCAGGGTGAAAATCGAATTGGTCGCCTCGGTCAGCGTGGCTTTTACGGCCAGCGAATCGAGGTCGAGCACGTAGGTTTTCCAGTCCGAGGACCCCACGGCCAATTCGCCGCGCCCTTCGTGCAGCGCCAGGCAGCGCAGGCTTTTCTCACTGAGGCGCAGCAGGTTTTCGAGTCGAAAATCCGTGCCCCGCAGCACGGCCAACGTGCCGTCGCCCAGGGCGCAGTACAGCCGCTGGCGGCTGGCCGAATACACCATCTCAAAAATGGCGACGGGCGGCAGCGCCGTGGCGTAGGCCAGGGCTTTGCCTTGCAAATCAATGGCCTGCACACCCTGAAAGTTGTTGCCCAGTAGCAGCAAGCCGCGCTCGGGCAGCGCCAGCAGTGCGTACACCGAGTTTTCGACCCGGGCTACCAGCTGGCCATCGGCTTCGGGCTGAGCGGTATTCCAGGCTACGACCAAGCCATCGGCGCCGCTCGAGTACACGTGGTCGGCACCCGGCTGGCCGGCCAAGGCGTACACCGCGTCTTGGTGCCCGGCCAGGGTAGCGATACGGGTGGCAGTGGGGCGGGGCGGCGAGGAAGTAGCAAGCATGGCAGGAAGGCCAGCCTGGGGCCAGCCCCCGCAAAGGTCGGGCTGCGGAGCGGTACTACCTTCGCCGCCTCGCGCACTTCTTATGCCTCTGCACACCATTACGCCCCTGCCCGGCGGCCCCCGGCTGGGTCTCTGGCACCTTACCGAACCGGTGGCCGACCTCTGGCCCCTGCTGGCCGACGCGGCCGCCTACGCCCCGCTGCTCCCCGCCCGCGCCGATGGCCCGCGCCAGGCCCAGTGGCTGGCCGGCCGGGTGCTGGTGCAGCACCTGCTGGCCGCCGCTGGCCAGCCGCTGGCCCCGCTGCGCAACGACGAAACCGGCCGGCCCTTCTTCGCCGGGCCCGGACCGCAGCCGGCCGTGTCGCTGTCGCACTCCGGCGCGTGGGTGGCGGCGCTGCTGGCCGCGCCGGGCACCGCCTTGGGCATCGACGTAGAGGTGGTGCGCGACAAGGCCCTGCGCATTGCCCGCAAGTTTTTAAACGCCGATGAGCTAGCGGCCTTAGCGGTTACTAAGCTGGAGAATACTTCCGAAATAACGTCAGAGGTAGAGCGGTATAGTCTGCTTTGGAGCGCCAAAGAGACGCTTTACAAGCTGGCTGGGCAGCGGGGCCTCATCTTTCGCGATAACCTGTTGCTCGACTTGCCCCCGGCTCCTTGGCCCCCGGCGGGGCAGCTGCCGGCGCGGCTCTATCTGGCTGGTGCTATTTCCCGGCACCAGATTTGTTACCTTCGGCCGGCGGCCGGTTACGTGCTCACGTACTGCTGCTAGGTTTTAGTCTGTACGCTCACTTTTAGCGGCTCGGCCGTTTCTCTTACTTGGTTTTTTCTACCCCGATGTCTCTTCGTAAACTTCCGCTTTTGGTGGCCGCCGCCCTGCTGCTGGCTACCGTTACGCTCAGCGTGGCCCGCGCCCAGGGAACGGTGAGTGACTTTACGGTGCAAAAAACCGGTGGGGGCAGCGCTTCGCTCAGCGCCTACAGCGGCCAGAAGGCCATTGTGGTCGTGTTTTTAAATCCGGCCTGCGCCTACACCCGCCTCTACCAGGAGCGGCTGGCGGCGCTCAGCAGCGCTTACGGCGGCCGGGGTGTGCAGTTTATGTTTATTAATGTACCCATCAACCTCGACGGGGCCGAGGGCAACGCCGGCGGCTCGCTCATCGCCTTTACCGACGAGGGCGCGGCCAGCGCGGCGCTCGGCGTCAGCAAAACGACTGAGGCCGTGGTACTCCAGCCGGCCGGCGGCTCGTTTGCCGTGCGCTACCGGGGGGCCATCGACGACAACCCGCAAGTAGCCAGCGGCGTGCAGCAGCGCTACTTGCAGCAGGTGCTGGATAACGTGCTGGCTGGCCGGCCCGCCGGGGTAGCCGATAAACGGGCGGCTGGTTGCCTTATCAAGCGCTAGGTCGCTGGCGTAAAAAGCAAGCCGCGCGTCCAAGTACCAGTGCCAGAAAAAAGGCGCACCGCAATTCTGCGGTGCGCCTTTTTTCTGGCACTGGTACTTGCTATTCCTCCTCGCTCTCACCCTCCCCGGGCTCGTCCCGCTCCAGCAGAATGGCCAGTAGCTGGCCTACTTCCTCCACTTTGGCGGGCTCCTGAAGCTTCTCGAAGCCTACTTGCAGGTTGCGCATGGCGCGGCGCACAATGTCGAGGTGAGAGCAGGGCTCGTAAAAGGCATCCTGCGACGTAATGCCCAACTGGCCCACGTAATGCTCGATATCGGCCTTGGAAAGGATAACGCCGCGGTTGTAGCAATTGATGTAGAACGGCGTCACGGGCTTGTCGTCGGCATCCTTATACAACTGGTAGGTGAGCACAAACAAGTTGGGCAGGTTGACGCCAAAAACCGGTAGGTCGAGCCGCTGAGCCACCAGTAGATAGATAACGCAGAGCGACAGCGGATTGCCGCGCTTGGTTTCGAGCACCCGGTGCAGCATGGAGTTGGCCGGGGAATGAAAGTGTTGGGTATTGGCCGCGAACTTATGATTGCGGAAAATAACGTGGTTGAGCACCTGCACCTGGTCGGCGGGGTGCATCTCGGGGCGCAGCGGCGTCCAGGCCTCGAAGCGCAGCTGCTCGATGGCGCGGTTGAGCGCTTGCAGGTCTGCATCGGGGTACTGGTACGAGTTGAGCAGCCACATGCCTTCGAGCAGATCCTGGCCGCCCGAGTCGCGCCACACCCGCAGGCGCTGCTGCAAGCCCTCAAATTGCAGCTGGTGAATCAGGTCTTCGAGGCGGCGCTGCTGCTGGGGGTCAAGGGTTTCTTCCCACGACTCTTCCAGGAAGGGAATGATGGCTTCGCCCAGGTTCTGAATTTCACCCTGAATCTGGGGCGCGATTTCCGGGTCGTCGAGCAGCGAGATAAGCGCTTTTATTTCGGTAGTAGTCATGCAAGCAAAGGAGCCCCAGGGCGGGTGGCGGGGTTGCTTTTAACACCCGCCAGCGGGCATTTTGTTCAGCCCCGGGCGGGCCAGGGTGCGAATTCAAAAGTAAAAAGGGAAAGCTTAACAATTGCCGCTAGTTTGCTTTTCAGCCGCCAACTGGCTCAGTTGGTAATTGTCTGCGAAATCACCTTGGTTGCCTTCTGACAAGGAAAGAATTATTGCAGTAGGCAGGCTGCTGTGGCGGGCGCAGGCCAGCCGGGCCAGACTGTGCTGCGATGCGTGCTCCGGGAATTTTTTGCGCGGCTGCGGTGACAAGAATCGTTGCCCTGCTGGGTTTGGCTCGTGCTGAAGAAGTTCTTCAATAGCCTGAGTGCGTAGCGCCGATGGCTGCGAAAGCCCAGCGAGCTAGTAATGCATAACCAGAAGAATTTTTAGCTAGTTCTATGTAGTCCTATCTTTGCCCAGTTCGCGTTGGGGTTATGCCCCGCGACCTAGCAGCCGGCTTTCGTTAGAAAGACGAAAGCCCAGCCATCGCGAGTGGCCGGGCTTTCAGAAGTGCGGGGTTATTTGGCAACCCTCTACTTCAGACGAAAAATGGAGCGGAACGCGAAAAAACTACTGCTGGCGCTGGCAACGGGCTTTGCAGGCGGGGTCGGGAAAGCTCTGGGAGCGGCCCTGGCGACTTACCTGCTGACCCAGCTCGTTAGCTGGCTACTAGGGTAGT
>CAJYVK010000309.1 GCA_913778455.1 uncultured Hymenobacter sp.
GAAGCGGATCGGGTAATGTGGCGAATACTGAATGAGTGAGGTAGGGGTGTACAGGTTATCGTTGCTCCGGCCGTGGGTGCCTCACCCCCCCGCCGGAGCAACGACAACCTGTACACGAACCTGGAAACGGCTTTAAAAGCCTGCTCGTAATTATTTTGCCTAAGCAATTAAATAGCAGATGAGTACTTGTAATTCTTGGGTGTATTTTGCTTTGCAAGGCGGGGACTTCATGCCAGCGGAGATAACCGCTCGCTTAGGTATTGAGCCGACTACTACCTGGCAGAAGGGTGGCAAAGGCCAATACAATCCCTCCTTGAAATTTTCTGGCTGGCAGCTAGAAACAGAACAAGGAAAGGAACCACTTCGGATTGACCAATTAGTGACTGAGGTGATTGCTAAACTCGAAGGCCGGGCCGAAACCATCCTTCAGCTGAAACAAGAATTTGGGTTGGAATCAGTGTTGGAAATTGTGCTGTATGTTGATGTGAATGAAGATGAATCAACTCCAGTTTTAGGGCACGACTTACGGACTATCGACTTCCTCTATCGTACCCAAACCCGCACCGATGTCGATATCTACCGCTATGACTCTCGTCGTACTGGGTAGCTCTAGCCCGACAACATACCACGCCGAGCGTAGCAGCTTGAGAGGGGAAGGGCTGAAAGCCAGTAATCAAGATACTGCGTAGCCCATGCTTACGCGGCTTGCCGCGTTGCGGCAGTGGAGGCGCAGCCTACACGTCATGGCCAGCACGAGTTACGCTCCGCTAAACTCGCGCCAGTGCTTGGTCAGGAAAAGTAGTGTCTTGACCAAGCACTGGCGATGCCTGCTTGTTGGCTATTGTGAGCCACCGCTACCCCTCAACTCTTCGAGCGCTTTCCTGGCACTCGTACTAGCGGGGTCTAAGGCGAGCGCGGCGTTGTAGCTGCGCACGGCTTCGGTGACGTTGCCCGCCTTGCGATAAGCTTCGCCTAAGCTGTCATGGGTGTTGGCCGATTGCGGAAATAGCTGTACTGCCCAGCCAAGAACCGTAATGGCGTCATCGAGGCGGCCGGCGCGGAGAAACTTGTAGCCCAAGGTATTAAACGCTCGTTCGCTCAAGTCGTATTCGCCCCGCCGGGTAGTGATACCCTGATAGGCGGCCACCATCGCCTGGGTGCCCTCGCGGTACGCGATGGGGGTTAGCAGTTCGTCTAAGCTGCGGGTGGCCAGCTGCATCGGCTTGCCATTGAGCACTTCCAGTAAGTCCCGACCCATCTGGACTACCAAGGCCCCCTGCCAGAAGTTGTCGAGGATGATGACGCAGTCCTGGTTTGGCTCGGAGCGCAGGTAGTAGCTCTGGTAGCCGGGCACACTGCCGGTATGGGAGACAACGGGCAGGCGGCGACCATCGGGCAGCGTCCAGCGGTCTACGTTCCACCCAAAGCCGTAGGCGGCACTGTGCGCCTGCAACATGAGCGCCCGCGTTTCCGGGCGCAGCAGCCGGGAGCCATACAGCGCACAATCGAACCGGAAAAGGTCATCGGCCGTGGCGTAGATGCCCGCCGCCGCATACGAAACGCTGGAATTAATCGCGAGTGGATGTTCGAGTACGCCGACGGGTGAGCGGGTATAGCCAAGCGCCAGCTTCGACAGCACGTCCCGCTCCGCGAAGAGGCCGCTGTCGCCCATGCCCGCCGGGTCGAACAGCCGTTGCCGAAGGGTATCGGCTAGTTTCTGCCCGGTAACTCGTTCGATGAGCAGGCCCAGCAGGTAAAAGCCGTTGTTGTTGTACCGCCAGGTGGCGCCGGGCTGTTCGAGCAATTTGGGCTTGATCCACTCGCGGGCAAATTCGAGCGGCGCGTAGCTTCGCCGGGCTTCCGTTTGCCACCAGGCATCGTCGTAGCGACCGGGCAGGTCGGCCAGGCCCGAGGTGTGGCTGAGCAGCTGGGCAACCGTTACCGGCGCGGCATCAGTACCGGCGTATAAGTCGGGCAGGTAAGCGCCGAGGGTGCCGTCCAGCTTCAAGCGCCCCTGCTCGACGAGCTGCATTACCAGCGTCGCGATCAGCGGTTTGCTCAGGGAGCCAATCCGATAGCGCTCATGCTGGCCGTTGGGCACCGACCATTCGGCATCCGCCAGCCCGTAGGAGCCGCGAAAGAGAACCTTGCCGCCCCGGGCCACGAGCACGGTCCCGTTGAAACCGCGCCGCTTGGCGTAGCTATCGACCAGTTGGCGAAAATCGGGTTTCCCCTCACGCGCAAACGCGGGTAGGGTGAACGTGAGTTGACAAGCCAGTACGAAACAGGCAAAAGCAAGAAACCTCATGAGTCCTTCGGGAAAGTAGTTTGGCGCAGTGGATACTCGCCTACCAACCGGACGTTACAGAGAGGGAGAGCGGAAAACCGGTTTTCTATTCTACCAGGCATCGCCACAGAAAAATACTACGCCGAGCGCAGTAGCTGGGTGCGCTGAAACCCGCACTGATTCCAGAAGCGAGGTTACAGGCACTCTCTCGATAAGTAGGTTTTCTAAGGAAGCGGCAAAAAAGAATTCACTCACTACCTTGCTTGAACTATTAGCAATGACTGAACAAGAACGCATAGCAGCCTATACGCAGGGGGAGACGGCTCCCGCTACGGCCTTACTCTTGGAGATTCGGCACGTGGCAGACCCCGCGGCCTGTCTGGCGAAGCTGGTAGCAATTATGCAGGGGGTGCTAGCTGTGCCGGCCGAGCTGTGGCATGAAGACGCGGCCCCGCAATGGGCGTCCTACTTGCCTACGTGGTTTGTGGCTAGCCTGAGGCAGTTGCCCTCGGCGCAGCTGATGGCCAGCCCTGGGCAGTGGGAGTATGCGTCGTGGGTCGCTGCGATGTGCGAAAGGCAATGGCAATGGTGGAGTTCCGCCGTAGGCCCAGACTCTTTGCGCATTACCCTCGACCTCTTGGAGCTACCGTATAATTGCGGCCCGTTCCTCTATGCGATCGAGGCGAGTTGTCCAAGTGGATACACGCTGCGGGCGACGGAAAATTTTTGAAGCTTACGGCCTCATTGCAAGCACTTCTACTGGTTGCCGGCCCGCGTTAGCTGGTCGGCTCTCCACGTTTTCTAAAGCGATTGTGGCTACGAAATGCCACGGGGATGCCTACTCCGCTTCAGATTCAGAACTAGGATCTTCCAGCCAGTAAGGCAAGTTATCGGGCGAAAAATAGTCCGCTAAGTCGGCAAAAGCCCCACTCGCCTGGCATCCTTGCAGATATTCTACGGCTTCGGCGGCTTCAGGGTCCGGTAAAGTTTGTAAGTAGGCCAGCGTCTGGTGAATACCCGCAAAAACGACTAGTTGAACGTCAAATTCGCAGGCCGTGTCGAAGGTGAGCGTCTTGGTACGCCAGAGCAAAAGCGAATCGCGCACATCCTGGTGTAAGCCAATCAAGTAGCCCGCCAGGCGCAGCCCCTCGGTAGTAGCACCGCCTTGGGAGTAAGCCCGTACGTAGCGGTTGCTGAGCTCGAGCAGCAGGGTCCGGGCAAACGCAATATTCGGCTGCTGCCGGTAGTACGCATAGAGCTGATAACCCGCCAGATCCGACTCATCGGACTCGGCGGTTAGCTGCGCAAGCGCGGCTTCCGAAATTCGACCGGTGGTTTCGTATTCGACAAGGATGGCAGGTTTCATGCTGACAAGGAAGTGGCCGCTTAAAGGGATTCTGCTGCTCGAAGTGCGGATTGTAGCTGTCTAAAGTCGCGCGGGCGCGGGAGGGAGGGATAGCTTAGCAGGCTGGTGTAGGTGCTACACCCGGGCAGGACTGCCAGGCAGAGCCCTACGCACCAAGAGCGGGGCAGTAGCAGCCCCGTAGCTTGGGAGGTGCGCATAAAGCTGGGGGAAGAGTAGAGAGGCTGTGACCGCGAGCAAGATAGTACGCCGACTCCCGCAGCAGTCAAATCGACCCCCGGCGGATGATGGCAAACGGGTTGCGGACCCGCTCCTGGCGGCCCTCCAGCAGCAGCTGGGCGGCGGCGCGGCCCATGTGCTGAAAGTCGGTGGTGATGACCGTGATGCCGAGGACTTCCTTGAGCGGCGTTTCGTTGAAGCTGATGAGGCCGATGTCGCGGCCCAGCAGGTAGGGCGACTGGCGAATCTTCTTGATGAGCTCCACCAGGTCGGTTTCGCGCACTACCACGTAGCAGGTACCGGGCTGCATTACCTCGTCGCGGGCGTTTTCGCGCACCGCCGAGTCCTTGTCATTGTAGCGGCAAAACTGCCGGAAGCCCTGGTCAATCTCCACCGGAAAATTTTCGTCGCTGGGCAGAATCATGCGCATGCGCTTGTATTTTACCAAGTCCGCCGCCGCCGAGTCGAGCGCCTCGCCGATGTCGCGGGCGAAGTCCTGGTACACGGCCGGCTGGGGGCCGACCAGCGCGGGCACGTTCTTGTCAATCAATACTAATTCTTCGGGCGGAATGCTGCGCAATACGCTCAGGTAGTCTTCGGGCGGGGTGCTGGTCGTGAAGTGCGGCATCACCACGTAGTAATTGTACTTGCCCAGGCTGCGCTCGATAATCTGCCGGAACAGGTCGGCGTTGTAGTGGTGAATCTGCAAATCGACGGTGGCGCGGTTGCCAAGCGCATCCAGAAAGGCGTAGTAAATCTCTTTCTTATAAGAGCTTAGCTTGTTGAAAACCAGTAAAATCTTGAGCTTGTCGTGTTCCCGGCTCAGAATGTAGTAGCCCTTGCCCTGCACCGAATTGATGTAGCCGCGCTCGCGCAGCTCGCGGTACGACTTTTCCACGGTGCCCCGCGCCAGGTAGTACTCCTCGCTCAGCTCGCTGATGCTGGGTAGCTGGGTGCCGGCCCGCAGCTTGCCCCGCTCGATGTCGCTGATGACGGACTGCACAATCTGTTTGTACTTAGGCGTTTGGTCGAAGGGGTTGAGGTTGAGCTGATACATAGTGCCGGGGGAGCCGCCCGTGCGGCCGTTCGCAAGGTAAAGCGGGAGCGGTGGGCACAGCCGCCCGCCGCGGGGCCGGGCTAGTCGGCCAGGTAGTTGCCGTAGCCCACCACCACGGTCGAGAGCAGCACCACGCCGATGCCGAGCGTAATGGCCCGCCGGGTGGCGAGGCTGGTGCCCCGCCACTCGTGCAACAGCAGGCCCCACATGCTGCTAAAGGCGATGATGAAGGCCATGTGCAGCGTCCAGCCCGAGAAGCGGTACTCGCCCATCTGGCTGTCGCCCATGCCGTAGAAGAAAAACTGGAAGTACCAGGTAGCCCCGGCCAGCGCGCAAAACAGCACGTTGCGCAACGTCGGCAGGGTGGGGTTGAGGTAATCGGTGTAGGTCTTGTTCCTGATATTCAAGAAAATACACCACAAGGCGTTGGTAGTGAGGCCGCCGGCCAGCACCACCACCAGGATGGCGTTGTTGACGAACAGCGGGTTGGTGCCGCTGGCGGCGGCCAGCCGGGCAATGGGCTGCCCGGCCGTGAGCCCAAACGAAAAGCTGGCGCTCATGATGCCGCTGAAAACCGCTACCCCGAGCCCCTTGCGCAAGTTGAACTCGGAAACGGCGGCCTGCTTATCGGCCACCGGTTGCGATTTTTCCTTGAGCAGCCCGGCCCGGCCGCACACCAGGATGCCCAGCACGCACACCCCCAGGCCCAGCAGAATGAAGCGCCCCGAAGCGGTGCCCAGCAGCTGGCCCAGCCGGCCTTCGTAGAGGGGCGGCACCAGCGTGCCGAATACCGCGCACAGCCCCAGCGTGAACGCCATGCCCAGGCTCAGGCCCAGGTAGCGCATCGACAGCCCAAACGTGAGGCCACCCATGCCCCAGAGAGCACCCCACAGGTACGTCCAGCCCAGGGTGCCGGCGTCGGTCTGGCGCAGCACGTCCAGCAGGTGGG
>CAJYVK010000310.1 GCA_913778455.1 uncultured Hymenobacter sp.
GCCCAAACCCGCCACCTTCGCCCCATGCAACAAGACGCTGCGCGGCCCAGCCGCTTTCCCTTGGTTTTTGAAGTGCTGGTGTGGGTGCTCTACGTGGGCATGTACAAGTACAACTACTTCATGGAGGATACCCGGCTGCACCCGGCCGACCATCCCAACTTCCCGTTTCCCCAGCTCATCCTGTTTGCGCTGGCGGCTACGCTCTACGTGGTGCCCTACTACCGCTGGCTGCTGCCCGCACTGCTGCGCCGGCGGCGCTACGCGGTGCCGCTGGTACTAGGGGGCATCGTGTACTTGTGGTGGGGCATCAAGCTCAATACCACGCTGGCAGCGTTGGCTTTCCGGCCGCTGGCAGTGCCGCCGCCACTGACTGCATTTTACCAGCACTACTACCGCGACGGGCTGCGGCTACTGCTCCGGCCCGGCATGCCGTATTTGGTCTTGCTATTGACCGACTTCCTGGCGTTCAGCTGCGTGGGCTTCGTGCGGGTGGCCTTCGAGCAGGAGCTGCGTCGCCGCCAGTTGGAGAAAGAGCACGCCGCCTTGCAAATCGAGCAGCTGAAGGCGCAGCTGCAACCGCATTTTCTGTTCAACACGCTCAATAGCATCTACGGCCTCAGCCTGGCCGGCTCGCCCGACACGCCGCGCTTCATCCTGCTGCTCTCCGAGCTGATGCGCTACGTGCTGTACGACAGCGGCAAGGAGCGCGTCGCCCTGACCGATGAGGTGGCTTTTCTGGAAAACTACTTCGAGCTGGAGCAGCGCAAATACGAGGGGGCGCGCATCCGCTTCACCACGGCCGGGGCCGGGCTGGCCGGGCGGCAGGTGCCGCCGCTGCTGTGGCTGCCGCTGGTCGAAAACAGCTTCAAGCACGGCCGCCACCACTTCAGCGACGAGGCCAGCGTGGAGGCTACCCTCACCACCGCGCCCGGCCAGCTCCGCTTCGTCATCGAGAATGACATGCTGCCCAGCCCGCCGCCCGCGTCGCCGCGCCGCAGCGGCGGCATCGGCCTGGAAAATATCAAGCGGCGCTTACAGCTCTACTACCCCAGCGCCCACGAGCTGCGCCTGAGCGAGCACGCCGGCCGCTACCGGGCCGAGCTTATTTTGCACCTATGAGTTCCACGCCCACCCGCTGCCTGATCGTCGACGACGAGCCCCTGGCCCACCAGGTCCTCAAGCAATTCATCGCCCAAACGCCCGGCCTCGTGCTCAGCGGCCAGTGCCGCCACGCCCTCGATGCCCACGAGCACCTGCGCCAGCACCCCGTCGATTTGCTGTTTCTGGACATTGAGATGCCGCTCGTTACGGGATTGAATTTCCTCAAAACGCTGCCCGCGCCGCCCGCCACCATCCTCACCACCGCCTACCGCGAGTACGCCTACGAGGGCTTCGAGCTGAACGTGCTCGATTATTTACTGAAGCCCTTCAGCTACGAGCGATTTCAGAAGGCCGTGGCTCGCTACCAGCCGCCCGCGCCCGCCGCGACCCCAGCCGCCGCCGATCCGCATTTGTTACTAAAGGAGCAAGGCAGCCTGCTGAAGGTCGCCCACCGCGATATTCTGTACGTGGAAGGCTGCAAGGATTACGTCAAAATCGTGACCGCCACGAAGACCTACCTGCACCACACCACCATGAAGGAAATGGTGGACACGCTGGGCGAACGCTTCGTACGGGTGCAGCGCTCGTTCATCGTGGCGGCGGCTCACATCAAGCTGCTTCAGCCCGAGCAATTGGTACTGACAACGGGCGACGAAATTCCGATTGGCAATTCGTACAAGGCTGATTTACTGGCTTTTTTCAAGAAATAAGCGCTTTTAATTTCTTCATGTATTTTTCATAATCAGTCGATCACGTTGGCGTAATACGAGACGAGGAATTTTGCGGCACTGTTAAGAACCCTGCTTTTCCTCGCTTTAATTTTTATGGCCAACTTTACTACTCTTCGTCCTTTCCGCCTGGCGACGCTGGGGCTGCTGCCCTTGCTGGCGGCGTGCAGCAAAAGCAACGACACCGCAACTGCCACGCCCGCGAGCCCCGTCGAGCTGAAGGCGCACTCCGTCAACCCGTCGCTGGTGAAGACCTTGTCGGGCTTTGAGAACCTGCAAATCCTGCCCCTCATTTCGTCGGACGACGTGCTGGCGCAGTCGCCGGGCTTCGTGTTCGGCCCCCAGCCCGACGGCGCGGGCCTGCTGAAAAACCCGGGCGCTGAGGGCGGCTACGTCCTGATTAACAACCACGAAATTGCGCAGTCGGTCTCGCGCGTGTACCTCGACAAAACCTTCAAGCCGGTGAAGGGCGAGTACATCCTGGATTACAATGGCGGCACTACCCGCCTGTGCTCGGCCACGTTGGCTACGCCCGCGGAGCACGGCTTCCCGGTGCCCACTTTCCTGACGGCCGGCGAAAGCGGCTCCGAAAGCATGGTGCACGCCCTCGACCCGCTGGGCGCGGCCGACAAAACCAATTCGAGCCGTCGCAAACCCGCCCTGGGCAAAGCTAGCATGGAAAACGCCGTGCCGCTGAACAAGCAGGCTTACCCCGGCAAAACGGTAATTGTAATCGGCGAGGACGACAGCAACGGCCAGGTACTGCTTTACGTGAGCAACACGCCCGGCGACCTCGACAACGGTAAGCTCTACATGCTGAAGCGCACCAACGGCGACCCCGTGGAAACCAACATGAACGTGAGCACGAGCTACGACGTGCAGTGGGTGGAAGTGCCCAACGTGACGACCATGACCGGCACTCAAATCGCCGCTTTCTCGGTAGCCAACAACGCCCTGCAGATCGCACGCGTCGAAGACCTGGACTACCGCAAGGGCAGCGCCGCCAACAACCGCGAGGTGTACTTTACGGCCACCGGCGTGAGCTCTTCCGACAAGGTGACGCCCGTGGCTGGCAAAACCATGTGGGGCCGGGTGTATAAGCTCAACCTGAACGCTACCGACCCCGTGGGCGCGGCCAAGCTCGAAGTGGTCGTGGACGGAGCCACCGACCCCGGCAACTACATCGTGAACCCGGACAACCTCTGCGTGACCGAGAACTACGTGTACATTCAGGAAGACGGCGACTCTTTCTACCGGGACAACAACCACGACGGCCGCATCTGGCAGTGGGCCATCAACACCCCCAGCCAGCGGGCCAAGGCCATGCTCGAAATGGACCACCGCCGCTCCGACGCCACCTTCAACGCCAAGTACAACCCCGGCAACGTGCAGCTGAAAAGCTCCTGGGAGTACGGCGCGATGTACGACATCAGCGACATCGTGAACACGCCCAACACCTTCCTGGTGAACATCCACCCCCACACTTGGCAGGATGCCAAGTTCCGCAACGCCGACGGCTCGGGCGCGGCAGCCAACACCAACAGCGAGGGTGGGCAGGTTGTAATCGTGCGCGGCGTAGCCAAGTAAGTTGTAGAGCCCCGGCTCTTGGCAGCACCCTTCGCCGGTCTCGGTGGGGGGTGCTGTTTTTATAGGGATTCCATTTAGGTAATGATACCCGAATGGGTCGTCGGCCAGCCGTCAGCGACGGCCCATTATTTTCATGAAAAAGCGCCTTCTCCTATTCTCCAGCCTGACCGCCCTGCTGGCGAGCCTGCTGAGCTACTGCACGCCCGCCACCCACGAGCAGGCCACCGCCCCGGCCGCCACCGGCCAAAGCACCCAGCAAGCCGGCTCGCGTCCCGCCCGGGTAAAAGCTGCCGTAGCCGGCGACCTCACCCAACTGCTGGCCCTCATCGACCACGAGCTGCTGCCGCTGAGCCGCCGGCCCGCCGGGCAGCCCCTGCCCCTCGACTCCTTGCGGCTGGCCTTCCGGCGCTGCCGGCTGGCCTATAAGCGCGTCGAGCCATTTACCGAATACTTCTTGCCCGCCACCAGCCGCTTGGTAAATGGGGCACCCGTGGCCGAGGTCGAAGTGGAGGAAACGAAAATGTTCGAGCCGGCGGGCCTGCAAGTCATTGAGCCGCTGCTCTACCCCAGCCCGGCCCCGGTCGCCCAGGATACGGCCAGCCGCACCGAGCTGCGCCGGCAGGCCGTGCGCCTGCGGCGGCAGGTACACGCGCTCCAGCTCGCGTGGGCCGACCAGGAATTTACCGATGCCCACGTCTTCGATGCACTGCGGCAACAGGTATTTCGGGTGGTGGCGCTGGGCATTACGGGCTTCGATACGCCGCTCAGCCCTGCCGCCACCCTACCCGAGGCTGAGGCCGCGTTGTCGGCGCTGGCGGCGCCGCTGCGGCTGTATGCCCCCGACAGCACGGCCGCCGACCAGCCAGCCCCAGCCCGGCTGGCCGCCGCCCGGGCGGCCCTGCGCCAGCAACCCGATTTTGCCGCGTTCGACCGCCTGGCGTTTATTCGCAAGCATGCCAACCCACTGGGGCGGAGCCTGCTGGCCTTGCAAACGCAATTGGGCATTGCGCCGTTTCCGGGCGAGCTGCGGGCCTTGCGACCCGATGCGGCTACCCTCTTCGATACGGGCGCGTTCAATCCTGATTTTTACACCGGCAACCAGCAGTGGTTCAGCAACCCAGCCAAGGTGGCGCTGGGGCGGGCGCTGTTCTACGACCCCGTGCTGAGTGGCAGCGGGGGCCGCTCCTGCGCCTCGTGCCACCAGCCAGGCCGAGCCTTTACCGACGGGCTGGCCCTGAGCGCCAAGCTCAACGGCGGCACGCTACGCCGCAACACGCCCACCATCCTCAACGCCGCGCTCCAGGCCGGGCAGTTCTACGACCTGCGGGCCCCCAACCTCGAAAACCAGGCCGTGGACGTAGTGGGCAGCCGCGACGAAATGCACGGCTCGCTGGAAGCCGCCGCCGGCCGCCTGGCCCGGCAGCCGCGCTACGCCGCCCAATTCCGGCGGGCCTTTCCCGCTACCGAGTCCGGCGCCCCCCTCGTGAGCCCGGTGCGTATTCAAAATGCCCTGGCGGCCTACGAGCGCAGCCTCGTGCGCCTCAACGCGCCCCTCGACCGCTACGTGCGCGGCGAGGCGGGCGTCACCCTGAGCCCGGCGGCCGAGCGCGGCTTCAACCTCTACGCCGGCCGGGCTCGTTGCGCCACCTGCCACTTCCTGCCCCTCACCAACGGCACCGCCCCGCCCACCTTCCAGGATTCGGAATCTGAAGTACTGGGCGTACCTACCCGCCCTGGCAGCCGACAACTCGACCCCGACCTGGGCCGCTACGCTCTCACCAAGCTGGCCCCGCTGCGCCACGCCTTCAAAACGCCCACGCTGCGCAACGTGACCCTCACGGCCCCCTACATGCACAATGGCCAGTTCCGCACGTTGGACGAAGTCATTCACTTCTACAACGAGGGCGGCGGCGCTGGACAAGGCATCAAGGTTGAAAACCAAACGCTACCCGCCGATAAGCTCCATCTCTCCACCCGCGATGTGGCCGACCTCAAGGCTTTTTTGCTCACGCTCACCGATACTACTCACCTGCGGTAAAGGATGCTCCTAACGCGCGTTTGCTGAATACAAAACACGCTGAAATGCTACTCACTCATCACGCTCGGCAAGCTCAGCATGACGAACGTGATGAGTGAGTAGCATTCCCTGTAAAATACCTTCGAAACAGGCCCGGTCAGCGCCCGCTTATTTCGCTGCCTGCTCCAGGAACAGGTAGCGAGCCCGCGTCTGGTCGGGCTCGGCCTGGGTGGTCACGTCGAGGCGCTGCACCTGTCCCCCCTGCGGGCGGGCGGCGGGCCAGGTGGGCAGGCCGGGGCCATTGGGATTACCGGTTTTGATGAAATTGGCAAAGTAGCCCTGCATCACCTCCGACAGCTTGTAGTCGTCGGGCGTCCAGGCAAATACCTTGTTGGTGGGCAGGTTGCCCAGGGCGTATTCAATCTCGGCCGAGTGCACTGCGCCCTTAGCGGGCGGCGCGGGCGCGGCGGCCCCCGTGCCCCGGGTAACACCACCGGCCAGGTTAGCGGTGGCGTTGCCCATTTCGGGCGTCATGGCCGGGCGGGGACGGGCGTAGAGGTAGCGGTACACGGGCTGGCCGCCGGTCTGGAGCTGGGCATCGGCTAGCTTCCAGGTGCTGTAGGCGATGAAGCGGTCGCCGGCCAGGTTGTTGGCGGCTGGCTCTACCTCGGCATCGCTGGCGGCGGGGTACTGCTTCAACGCCTCGGGGGCGCGGTCGCCGTAGAGCTTTTGCAGGGCGGCGCGGTAATTATCCAGCGTGGGCGCGGCTGGGCCGAGCACCATCTGATACGTCATTTCCTGCGAGTTCCAGCCTACCAGCAGCGGCACGCGGGCCTGCTGGCCCGCCGCGAAAATCTCCGCCGGCTGCCGAGGTAAGAAGTAGCCGTCCACTACCGGCGAAAAGCGCGGGGCACCCGGCTTGCCGCTGGCTTCGAGCACCTGCTGGGCCGGCAGCGCCCGCAAAGCGGCCAGCGAAGCCGCCCCCACGGCCGTACCGAAGGCCACGCCCGTTTCTTCGCCCTGCGCCAGCGTCGGCAAGGGCTGCAAGCCCAGGAGCGAGCCACTTTCGGTAATGGCCCCTTTTATGAGGTCCTTGGAGCCGGGCGCGGCCATCTGCGCGCTCACCGACCACGAGCCGGCCGACTCTCCACCGATGGTAATGTGCGCCGGGTCGCCGCCGAACGCCGCGATGTTCTGCCGCACCCAGCGCAACGCCGCCTGCTGGTCGAGCAAGCCGTAGTTACCCGAGGCGTGGTGGGGTGACTCCTTGGTCAACTCCGGGTGAGCCAGGAAGCCAAATGCCCCCAACCGGTAGTTTACCGTCACGGCCACGATGCCGCGCTTGGCCAGCGCCTCACCGTCGTAGCGCGGCTCCGACCCATCGCCCGCCACGAAGCCGCCGCCGTAGAAATACACCAGCACCGGACGCTTCTCGCTGGCCGCCTTGGCCCCGGTCCACACGTTGAGGTAGAGGCAGTCCTCGCTCACGCCGTTCGAGCGAAAGTTCATGTCGCCGAATAGGGGCAGCTGCATGGCCCGGGGGCCGAACTGCGTGGCCGGACGCACGTTTTGCCAGGGCTGGGCGGGCTGGGGGGCCTGCCAGCGGCGCGGGCCTACCGGCGGCGCGGCGTAAGGTATTCCCTTAAAGGTGTGGATACCGCTGGCCAGCGTGGCACCGGCCAGCCGGCCGGTGGCTATCTGCACTTGGTTGGTGGCCAGGCTGGCGGCGGCCGGCCGGCCGGGCTGCGCCAGGGCAGCAGCGGCGAGCAGCCAAAAACCGCTCAGGACAAAGACTTTTTTCATGGGTGGGGGTGGAAAGGAACGGGATGTACTAAGCAGGCCTGAAGCACAGAATATTACCAGCCGATAAGCTTCGGCTTTGCCCGTTGCCAGGCTGGCCATCGCTTCAACCGCACAGGTAACCAGCGCGTTTGACGCCGCTAAGTACTACTTTTTTCTGCTCCCGCACCCATGTCCAGCTTTCATTTTCGCCGCTTCCTGTATGAAAACGGGTTACTTCTGGTTACGCTCGCGCTCATTCTAAGCACGCTGGTGGGCCAGGTACTCACCGGCTGGCACGACAACAACGACGACTTGCAGCAAATGGGGCTGGCCCCACTTTCGCTGGGGCAATACCTGCACTCGGGCCACCTGCTCGAAGCCACCTTCGAGAACTGGGAAAGCGAGTTTCTGCAAATGGGCGTCTACGTGGTGCTCACCATCTGGCTGCGTCAAAAAGGCTCGCCCGAATCGAAGAAGCTCGACGAAAAAGAAGAGGTGGACCAGACGCCCGATCCTAGTAAGTCCGGTGCGCCCTGGCCCGTGCGCCGCGGCGGCCTGTGGCTACACTTGTATAAGCATTCGCTCAGCCTCACGTTTTTTGCGCTATTTCTGGGGGCCTTTTACCTGCACGCCCGCGGCGGCATGCTCGTGTACAACATCGAGCAGGCGCACGAGGGCCAGCCGCTCGTCAGCACCTGGGGCTACCTGCACACGAGCCGGTTCTGGTTCGAGTCATTTCAGAACTGGCAGAGCGAGTTCATCTCCATCTTCTCGCTGGTCGGCCTATCCATCTTCCTGCGCCAGCAAGCGTCGCCGCAGTCCAAGCCCGTGGATGCATCGACCGACGAAACGGGTAAGTGATTCCCGTTTTGCTAGTTCTCGCTACGAAGCTATTTAGGAAGTGATCCAACCGAATAACGTCTGTCATGCTGAGCTTGCCGAAGCATCTTGGTAGGTTCGTTGAACGGCTTGACAACGAACCTACCAAGATGCTTCGACAAGCTCAGTATGACAGACGTTATTTGGTTATTGCTTAAGATCAAGACTTTACAAATAACCTCTACGCAAAAAAGCCTCGCTACCAACTGGCAGCGAGGCTTTCATTGTTTACGGAGCTTACAGCAGCTCGGTGCTACGCTTCACGAAGGCCGTAAGAGCTTCGCCCTTCAGCAGGCCCTGGGCCAGCAGCGCCAGGTCGAAAGCTTGCTTGGCTACGGTGCTGCCACCATCGGCCAATACTTTCTGCACGATCGGGCTGTTGGCGTTCACGGTCACGTCGAATGAGTCGGGCAGCGAGCCGAACATCTGCATGCCACCGCCGCCACCGGTGCGCTGCATGTCTTTCATGCGACGCATAAACTCGTTTTGCGTGATGACTACCGGCGCATCCTGCGGCGAGAGGGCCGCCACTTTGACGTGCATCGCGGGGTTGCTGATGGCCCCGGTGAATACCTCTTCGAGCTTCTTCTGGTCGTCTTCGCTCAGCACGCTGGCCGGGGCTTCGTCCTTCTCGATGAGCTGGCTGGCCGTGGCCGAGTCCACGCGCTTAAACGTGGTTTTCTCCAACTTCTGCTCCAGCAGGCCGATGAAGTGCGGGTCGAGTACTTGGTCGAATACCAGCACGTCGTAGCCGCGCTCCTGAGCCCCAGCCACGAAGCCGTGTTGCGCCTCGGCATCGGTGGTGTAGAGCACCACGGTGTTGTCGTTTTTATCTTTCTGATTGGCCTGTACGTGCTCGGTGTACTCGGTAGGCGTGTAGAGCTTGCCATCCACGCTTTTCAGCAGTACGAAGTCCTTGGCCCGCTCGTAGAATTTGTCGTCCGAGAGCATCCCGTACTTCACAAACAGCCCAATGTCAGCCCATTTCTCCTCGTAGCCGGCGCGGTCCTTACGGAACAGCTCGGCCAGCTTGTCGGCCACCTTGCGGGTGATGTAAGTGTTGATTTTCCGCACGTTGGCGTCGGCTTGCAGGAACGAGCGCGACACGTTGAGCGGAATGTCGGGCGAGTCGATGACGCCGTGCAGCAGCATCAGGAATTCGGGCACCACGTCCTTCACCTCATCGGTAATGAACACTTGGCGCGAATACAGCTGAATCTTGTTGCGCTGAAATTGCAGTTCGTCCTTCACCTTCGGGAAATACAAAATACCCGTCAGGTTGAAGGGATAATCCACGTTCAGGTGAATCCAGAACAGGGGCTCATCCATGCTCATCGGGTACAGCTCGCGGTAGAACTTCTTATAGTCCTCGTCGGTCAGGTCGGCCGGCTGCTTGGTCCAGATGGGCGTAGTATCGTTAATCAGCTCCCCTTCAAACTCAATCGGAATGGGCAGGAACTTGCAGTACTTGGTGAGGATGGTACGCAGCCGGGCCTCTTCCAGAAACTCGTCCGAGTCTTCGGCTACGTGCAGTACTACGTCGGTACCGCGCTCGGCCTTGGCGTGCTCGCCGGTGGGCTCATCGAGGGTAAACTGCGTAGAGCCGTCACAGGTCCAGTGGGCGGTCAGGGCACCCTCTTTGTACGACTGCGACCAGATTTCTACTTCCTTAGCCACCATGAAGGCCGAGTAGAAACCCAGGCCGAACTGCCCGATAATCTGCTCCTTGGCCTGCGCATCCTTCTCCTTGTACTTCTCCACAAACTCGGTGGCCCCGGAGAAGGCAATCTGGTTGATATACTTCTTAATTTCCTCGGCCGTCATCCCCAGGCCGTGGTCCGAAATCGTGATTTTACGCTTGTCTTTATCGACCGTCACGCGCACTTTCAACTCGCCCAGCTCGCCCTTGTACTCGCCCAGCGCGGCCAGGCTCTTCAGCTTCTGGGTAGCATCGACGGCGTTGCTGACCAGCTCGCGCAGAAAAATCTCGTGGTCAGAATACAAGAACTTCTTGATAATGGGGAAGATGTTCTCGGTGTGAATGGAAATGGAGCCGGTTTCGGACATTGTGCAGGCTAGAATAAATGAAATAACAACGGGCTGACTAACAGGCAGCGCCCATTCTTCAGCCCGGTAAGTCAAAGGTTATTCCAATACCTGGCTGGCTGCCAGGTTGGCAGTTAGCCCGCCGCGTCGAACTGACCGTACGGCACGCGGGGCTCGTCTATCTCGTCGGCTTCCAGGGTCGAGGCACCACAGCCCTCGGCCCACTCGCGCAGCAATTCCGGTAGGCGGGGCGAGTCGTCGATAAGCCAGGCCAGGCCAAATTCGGGCTGGGGGAAAAATTGTACATCAAAGCGAATGAAGGGGGATACGGCCATCAGCAGCCCTTCGGCTACGTGTTGGTTGTACACGCGATCCGCCGACAGTACGATTACCACCTGCCGGAGAGGCAGCTTCAGCACCGCGGGCATAAAGCTCGTAGTCAGCCACAACTGGTCGTACACCGGCACGTCGGGCAGGGCGTTAAGGTCCAATAAAACCCGGCCTACCGCCAGCTCGGCGGCCACCTCAATGAGCCGGCTGAAGGAGGGGCGAAACTGGCGCATGTTGCTCCCTACCGTCCAGGCTACCCGCAGTAAATCCAACGGCTCATCATACTGAGCGCAGAACTCAGCTATGCTTTTAATACTCATATAGTTGTTCCGCTTGCTAGTACCGGCCGGGCGGCTACGCAGCCCCTATCATTGCACTGAAGCGGCACACATACGCAAAAGTAGGCTATTTGGTCTGCATGCCGAGTAAAAAAATTGTTAATTTCTAAGTTTACCCCTATTTGCTCACGCGGCGGTATTCTATTTCTTCCACCACTCCTGGTAGTTCCGCTCCTACCACTAGCTCGATCACGAGCTTACGGCGGGTAAGCTGGGTGATGCGCTGCCCGTCGAAAGAGGAGCCGCCTTCTATACCCGGGCTCTGGGCGAGTAGCTGCGAGCCCTGCACCGCGTAGGTGCCGACCTCTGTGCGCGGGGGCTGGCCGGGCTGCTGCACGGCAAACCGGTACGTGCCGTCGGGCCGAAATACTACCCGCAGCTGCGCCACGCCGGCCGCCACTTCCGCGTTGAGCTCGGCCACCTCGGGGTTGTCCATGCGCTCCAGAATCTCGGGCGGCACCGTCTGGTTGGCCACGAAGCTGATTTGGCGTAGCTCCCACTGCCCCAGCAGCAAGGCCGGCACCTGCGCCCGCCCGGCTACGGCCAGCAGCAGGCCCACCGCCACCAAGCCGGCTCGTTTGAGGAAGGAATACCGATTCGCTATTAGCATCAAACAAAGATTTTTACGTAGCTCATTACCAGCCAACTAAGCAGGACTGAGCGGGACTGACCCCGGCCCTGCCCGACTTAAAAAAGCGTCCTGGGTCTAAAGTTATTTTGTAACAACGTTGCGCGTAACGGAATATTCTACCCGGCTGGGCCCGTAACTTTGCCCGGCCGATGCAACCATTGGGCGGTCGCTGGCTCCTTACTGTAAGCTTATCTGGCGTTATTGTGTTGCGGACCGTGCTACGACCCTACCTCGCTTTGCTGCTGCTGCTCTGCCTCGTGCGGACGCTGCTGCCCGAGGCGTGGGTACTGACGCTGCACGCGCACCGCCACACCACCGAAGTAGCGGCCACCCACCGCCCCGCTGGCAAGGAACTGCTGAGCCCGCGCCACACCCACTGCCACACCGAGCAGTTTTACAACGTTCCGTTTCAGCTGGCGCTGCCCGTAAGCCTGCCCCAGCCCCGGACGAGCCCTCGCTACCAACCGCTGCCGGTGCCCGTACAGCTGGCCTGCTCGGCCACGGCCTTGCGCGGCACGGCCCTGCGCGGCCCGCCGTGCGCCTAAAATACTAATCGACCTATTTTTTAGTTTCGTTTTTTTAACGGACTTTCGTCTGGTTATCAAGCCCTAGCCTGATACAACAGCATTTGCCGCCCGGCCTGCCTAGGCCCGCCGCCCCGATTTTTTCTCTGGTTTGGTTTTAGAGAAAATGCAGACAGACCCTGGCCTTTGGCCGGGGTGTGTTTGCGGGGCGGAGCGATGGGTAAATGCGGCCCAGTGGCCCAGCCGGGCGGAAGTCCGCCTTCCCTTCTTATTTCGCGGTTTCGTATGCTTCGCGCATCTACTACAGTGGTGCTAGCCAGCACCTTGTCTTTTTCATTTTTGGCGGAGGCGCAGACGGCGCCCGCCCCCCCGGCCCGCACCCGGACGGCCACTACCTTTACCGGCCGCCTTACCGATGCCGCCACGGGCCAGCCTTTGCCGGGGGCCAACGTGATTTTTCCCGACCTCAAGCAGGGTACCGCTACCGATGCCGACGGCCGGTTCAGCTTTGCCAACCTCCCCCGGGGCCGGTTCCTGATGCAGGTAACTTCGCTGGGGTATAACACGGTCAATCAAACCATTGATACCGGCAGCGGCCAGCCAGTAGACCTAAAGCTGACGCCCTCGGCCACCGAAATCGGCCAGGTGGTGGTAACGGGCGTCAGCCAGGCCACGGAGCTGCGGCGCTCGCCGGTGCCCACGACCATCGTCGACCGCACGCGGCTCAACCAGACTTCGGCCACCAACCTTATCGACGCCATTGCCCACACGCCGGGCGTGAGCCAGATTACGACCGGGGCGGCCATCAGCAAGCCCGTGGTGCGCGGATTGGGCTACAACCGCGTGGTGACGCTCAACAACGGTGCCCGGCAGGAGGGCCAGCAGTGGGGCGACGAGCACGGTATTGAGATTGACGAGTTTAGCATCGACCGGGCCGAGATCATCAAGGGGCCGGGCTCGCTGCTCTACGGCTCCGACGCGATGGCGGGCGTAATCAACTTCCTGGCCCCCGACCCCATTGCGGAGGGCCGCATTACGGGCTCGGCCACGGCCAACTACCAGACCAACAACCGCCAGCAGGGCTACTCGCTCGAAAACGCGGGTAACCTCAACGGCTTCAACTGGCTCGTGCGCGGTACCCGCAAGGTGGCCGGCGACTACCGCAACCGTTACGACGGGCGCGTGTTCAACTCGGGCTTCAACGAATGGGATGCCAACGGCTACGTGGGCCTAAATAAAAGCTGGGGCTACTCGCACCTCACGTTCAGCTCGTTCAACCAAAACATCGGCCTCGTGGAAGGGGCCCGCGACAGTGCCAGCGGGCGCTTCCTGCGCGACGTGGCCGTGAACGGGCAGGTAGACTCGCGCATTGCCACCGACGACGACCTGCGCGGCTACGCGCTGGGCATTCCGCGCCAGCGCATCAACCACCTGCGCTTCGGCACCGATAACAACTTCATTATCGGCGACCGGGGCGGGCGGCTCACGCTGCAAGTCAACTACCAGCAAAACCTGCGCCGCGAGTTTGGCGACGTGCTGAACCCCGACGAGCCGCAGCTCTACTTCCAGCTGCGCACCGTGGACTACGCGCTGCGCTACTTCCTGCCCGAGCTAAACGGCTGGAACGTAGCCCTGGGCACTACCGGCCTGCGCCAGCAAAACCGCAACCTGGGCACCGAATTTCTCATCCCGGCCTACAACCTGACTGAGGGCGGGATCTTCGGGGTGGTGAAGAAGTCGCTGGGCAACCTCGACCTGAGCGGCGGCCTGCGCTACGACGCGCGCCGCATCGCGGCCCAGAGCCTCTACCTCGACGCCGACGAGCAGCCCACGCCGCCCACGACCATCGGTGCCGAAACTAAGTTTCCGGGCTTCGTGAGCAACTTTCACAACTACAGCGGCAGCCTGGGTGCGGCCTATAACCTGAGCGACCGCTTCACGGTGAAGGCCAATATCTCGCGGGGCTTCCGGGCCCCCAATATTGCCGAGCTAGGCTCGAACGGGGTGCACGAGGGTACCATTCGCTACGAGGTGGGCCAGAATAACCTCAAGGCTGAAACCAGCTTGCAGCTCGATGCCGGCGTGAGCTACACCAGCGAGCACGTGCGCTTTACGGTTGACGCCTTTGAGAACAGCATTTCCAACTACATCTTCGCCCGCCGGGTGCTGAACCAGGGCGGTACCGACTCGCTCGTTTCAACCAACCCCGACATTGGCTTGTTCAACTACGTGCAGGGCAAGGCGCGGCTGCTGGGCGGCGAAGTAACGCTCGACTTTCACCCCCACCCGCTCGACTGGCTGCACTTCGAAAACTCGTTTTCGATGGTACGCGCCCGCCAGCTCGACGTGCCCGACGACCAGAAGTTTCTGCCCTTCATCCCGGCCGATCGCCTGCAAAGCGAGCTGCGCGGTAATTTCCGCCGCCAGGGCAAGCGCCTGACCAACATGTACGCCCGCTTCCAGCTGGAGCAGACCTTCGCCCAGAATCGCTACTTCGCCGCCTTCGACACCGAAACGGCCACGCCGGCCTACACGCTCTTCAATGCCGGCGTGGGCACCGACGTAGCCGACGCCAAGGGCCGCACGCTGTTCTCGCTCTACGTTACGGCCAACAACCTCTTCGACGTAGCTTATCAGAGCCACCTCAGCCGCCTCAAGTACGCCGATATCAACTACGTTACCGGCCGGCGCGGGGTGTACAACATCGGCCGCACCGTGAGCGTGAAAGTGGTAGTACCGCTGGCCTTTAAATAAGCTTACTTCCAGCTCATCTGCCCCAGCCGCCCAGCTTTGCCCACCAGCAGCTGGGCGGCTTCTTTTTTGGCCAGCCGGAGCCATCGCGCAGTAGTCGCCCGCCGCATAAGCTCGCACCTAAGGCCCGTCAGTTGCGTTCTTGTGGTCCTAACCGTTTGTTTGCTCCTGCTATGGGTCACTCTCACAGCCACGCCGGTCACGACCATGCCGGCCACGTACACGCCGCCCCACCGGCCGGTGGTAAGTTTAGCGCCGCCTTTGCTCTCGGTATTGGGCTGAATCTGGCCTTCGTGGCGGTGGAGGTCATTGGTGGGTTGTGGGCCAACTCGGCCGCCCTACTTTCCGATGCTGGCCACAACCTGAGCGACGTGCTAAGCCTGGCCCTGGCCTGGGGCGCGGCCTGGCTGGCCGGGCGGCCCGCTACCGGGCGCTACACCTTCGGCTACCGGGGAGCCACCATTCAGGCGGCGCTGCTCAACGCGGCGCTGCTCTACGGGGCGCTGGGCTTCATTCTGTGGGAAACCATCGACCACCTGCGCCGCCCCGAGCCCGTGAACGGCCTGGCCGTAATGGGCCTGGCCGGGGCTGGCATTCTGGTCAACGGCTTCACGGCCTGGCTTTTCCACGCCGGGCAGAAAAACGACGTGAACGTGCGGGGTGCCTACCTGCACATGCTCACCGACGCCCTGGTGAGCCTGGGCGTGGTGGTGGGGGGGGCCATCACCTACTTCACTCACTGGGCCTGGCTCGACCCGATTATCAGCCTGGGGCTGCTGGTTGTGATTGCGGTAAGCTCGTGGGGCCTGCTGCGCGATACCATTCGGCTGGGCCTGCAAGCCGTGCCCGACGGCATCGACCTGGAGAAAGTGCGGGCCTTCCTGCTGGCCCAGCCCGGCGTGCAGAGCCTGCACGACCTGCACATCTGGAGCCTGAGCAGCGACGGCCACGACACCGCCCTCATGGCCCACCTCGTGCGCCCCGGCGGCGCCGATGCCACCTGGCTGGCTGGCCTCTCGGCGGGACTGCTGCGCGAGTTTCACATCCACCACACCACCGTGCAGGTCGAGGATGCCCTACTGCCCGAGGGCTGCCGCAGCGGCTGCGCCGAGCCCGCTGCCGCCTGACTTCGCTGGATACCCGTGGGGGTAGTCAGGCGCCAGTCAGCACCTTGCTACCCGTAGCTGCGGCACCAAACCTGAACTATAGCGCGGCTCATACGTTCAAAGCCCAGCCAGCTTGGCTGGCTTATTCTTGACCTTATGAAAAAGCTATTTTTTGGGGCCATCGTTGCCCTCGGTGCTTTAGCCGCTACTTCGGCCCACGCCCAGACCACGACCACCGACCCCGCGCAAGCTACCCCGCAGAGCACGCAGGCGGCCTACGACCAGCAGCGACAGCAGCGCCGCATGGCCGACCAGTCGGTGAGCGACAGCAAGCGTGCGCTTCGGGACCAGGAAAATCAGACCCGCGAGCTCAAAAACCAGCTCAAGGCCCAGCGTGAGCAGGCCAAGCAGCAGAAGGAGCAGCTCAAGATGCAGCGCCAGCAGGCTAAAGAAGCCCGCAACCAGGAAAACGCGGCCCATGACCAAATGAAAGCCCAGCGCCGCGCGGAGAAAGAAGCCCGTAAAGCTCAAAAGGCCGGGTAATTATAGTGGCTGACCGGCTTTGCCCACCACCGCTTCTGAAAAAGCTCCGGCTCCGGCCGGAGCTTTTTTCATTTTGCCCGTATGCTTGTTTTCATCGTTCTACCCCGCATTTTCGCCCCATGGCCGCCAAAAACCCGACCCGATATTACCCGCTGCATCACTACATCTTGCTGCCCCTGTCGCTGCTGATGGTGGGCTACACCATCCGGCGCTACGTGGGAGTGGCTGGCGATGATTCCGAGATTTCGCGGCTGTGGTTTTCGCTCGCGGCAGTGACGCTGCTTTTTTTCGTCACGCTCGTGATGCTGCGCCAGCACTATGCCCTGCTGCTGCAAGACCGGGTAGCCCGCCTCGAAGTGCGGCAGCGCTACTTCGAAGTCAGCGGCCAACGCTTCGCCCCGCTCGAAAAAGAATTGACCCTCAAGCAGATTCTCACCCTACGCCTGGCCGGCGACCAGGAGCTACCCGCCCTGGCCCAGGCCGCCGCGAAGGAGCAGCTCGACCCCAAGGCCATTCTGGCCCGCATCAACGACTTCCAATTTGACACGATGCGCGTCTGATTCTGGCGGGCTGCGGAGCTGGCAAACCTACCGGGCAGCAGACAGTCGCTTTACTACCAGGGCTACGCCTGCTTATCGTACCAGCTCCTTATTTCCTGCCATTCTACTTACCTCATCACCTACTTTCATGATTCTTTACAACGTCACCACCAGCCTCGACCCCAGCATTGCCGACGAATGGGTGGCCTACATGCGCGACCACCACATGGCTGAAGTAGTGGGTACGGGCTGCTTCATTCGCAGCGTACTATTGCGCCTGCTCAACGAGGAAGACGATGGCATCACCTATGCCGCTCAGTACTTTAGCATTAGCCTGGAGCAGTTAGAAGCTTACCAGGAACATTTTGCTCCCGCCCTGCGGAAAGAGATGGACCAGAAATTTGCCGGTAAGTACCACTCTTTCCGCACCGTGCTGGAAGTGATCGACTGACCGCAGATTTAACGGATTAAACGGATTTCGGGGATACGCCCGCCAGCCTCCGGCGGCGGGCTGACTACTTGGACGTAGACGTAGCACTAGCCTGTTTAATGGCAGATGCGATTACGAGCCCGCTAAATGAAACTTGCTACACTGAAAAAGGCCACCCCTGCGGGTGGCCTTTTTCAGTGTAGCAGCTCAGTAGTCAGCCCGCCGCCGCAGGCTGGCGGGCGTATCCCCGAAATCCGTTTAATCCGTTAAATCTGCGATAAGGTGAAGGTCCAGACATCAGCCCACTCGGCTATTTGGAGCTGGGTGCTTTTGCCGGCACCGTGGCCGGCGTTGACGTCGATGCGGATAAGCACCGGGTTGGGGCCGGCCTGGCAGGCTTGCAGCTCGGCGGCAAATTTGAAGGAGTGGGCGGGCACCACTCGGTCGTCGTGGTCGGCGGTAGTAATGAGCGTGGCGGGGTACTGCGTACCGGGCTTCAGGTTGTGCAAGGGCGAGTAAGCCAGCAGGTTGTGAAACTGCGCCTCGTCGTCGGAGGTGCCGTACTCGGGAGCCCAGTTCCAGCCGATGGTAAATTTTTGATACCGCAGCATGTCCAGCACGCCCACGGCGGGCAGAGCCACGCGGCACAGGTCGGGCCGTTGCGTCATCACGGCCCCCACGAGCAGGCCGCCGTTGGAGCCGCCCGCGATGGCCAGCTTGGCCGGGCTGGTGTAGCCCTGGGCAAACAGCGTTTCGGCCGCCGCGATGAAATCGTCGAAGACGTTTTGCTTGTGCGGCGTCATACCAGCCTGGTGCCAGGCTTCGCCGTACTCGCCCCCGCCGCGCAGGTTGGGAATGGCCAGCACGCCGCCCCGCTCCAGCCACAGCAGCCGCGCCACCGAAAAGCCCGGCGTGAGGCTCACGTTGAAGCCCCCGTAAGCGTAGAGGTAAGTGGGGTTTTGCCCATCCAGGGCCAGCCCCTTCTTATGGGTGATGAACATGGGCACCTGGGTACCATCCTTGCTCGGGTAGAACACCTGGGTTGTCACGTAATCGGCCGGCTGCACGTCTACCTGCGGAGCTTTAAACACCGTACTCACGTTGGCCGCCGGGTCGTAGCGGTAGATGGTGGTGGGGTAGGTAAACGACGTGAAGGCGTAGTACAGCACCGTGTCCTCCCGCCGCCCGCCGAAGCCGCCGGCCGTCCCGATAGCCGGCAGCGCCACGTCGTGCCGCCACTCGCCCCGCTCCGAATACACCCGCACCCGCGAGCTGGCATCGTGCAGGTAGGTCGCCAGCAGGCAGCCCGCCGCCAGGCTGATGCTTTCAAGCTTTTCCGGCCCCTCGGCAATGACTTCGTGCCACTCGGTGGGGTGGCGAGGATCCACGCGCACCACGCGGTAGTTGGGCGCGTGGTCGTTGGTGTACAGCAGCAGCTCGTCGCCGAGGCTGCCGATTACGCTCGTTTCAAACTCGTAGCTGGGCTGCATGGTAATCCACGCGTCTGCCTGGACTGGGTCGGTGAGGTCGCGCACCAATAGGCGGTTGCCGTCGCCCTGGCCGTCGGTGAGGACCAGGCACAGCCAGCGCTCGTCCTCCGTCACGTCGGCGATGCGGAAGCCCAGGGCCATTTCCTGATTTTCGTACACCAGCTCGTCGGTGCTCTGGGGCGTACCCAAGCGGTGGTAGTACACTTTATGAAACTCGTTCTTACCTGCCAGCGCGGCCTCGCCGGGCCGGGGCGCATCGTAGGCGCTGTAGTAAAAGCCAGCGCCGGCCCAGGCCACGCCCGATACTTTCACCCAGTCGAGCACGTCGGGCAGGGGCTGGCGGCTGGCCAGGTCGAGCAGGCGGATTTGCTGCCAGTCGGAGCCGCCCCCGCTGGTAGTATAGGCCAGGTAGCGGTGGTCGGGGCTGAAGTGCAGGCCCGTAAGCGCCGTGGTGCCATCGGCCGAAAACTGGTTGGGGTCGAGCAGTACCCCGGCCGCCTCCAGCGGCTGGCCCGCCGGCACTACGTACACCACGGCCTGGTTTTGCAGCCCATCATTCTTGCTGAAAATCAGCAAATCACCTTCCTGGTGCGGCACGCCGTAGCGTTCGTAGTCCCAGAGCTGGGTGAGGCGGGCGCGTAGTTCCTCGCGCAACGGCAGCCGGGCAAGGTAGTCAAACGTGAGCTCGTTTTCGGCGGCCACCCAGGCGGCGGTTTCGGCCGAGTCGGCATCTTCGAGCCAGCGGTAGGGATCGGACACGGGCGTGCCGAAATAGGTATCGAGCTGCGAGTCGCGGCGGGCGGCGGGATAAGTCAACATGTAGTAAAAAAGACGCTACGGGCCGGGGGCGGGCACCACGCGCGGCGCGGCATGCTCCTGCGTGGGCTGCTCGGTAAGCATGTGCTTGTTGGAAATAGTATTGGCACGCACGGCCGCCCGGCGCTCGGCCGAGCGGGAGGTTCCCACGCGGCAGCCGGTGGCTAGCAGTCCGGCCAGCAGGCCAGCCCAGAGAATGGCGGTGCGCATGAGCGGTAAACAAGCGGCCCCGCGCCCAAGGTTTATGGGCGCGGCGGCCAGTGAGGAATTATGCCTCGGGAGCGGCGGGCGGATACGGCGTAGCGGGTGAAACAGGCGCAGCAGGTACCTCTCGCTGGGCCAGGGCCTCGGCCACGCGGCGGGCCACCAGCTCCTCGACCAGCTGGCGCTGCTGGGCGGTCAGCTCGGAGCTGGGGCTGCCCGCGGCGCGGCGCAGCTCGCGCACGGTACGGCCCAGGCTCAGGCGCAGCATCCCATACAGCACCAGGCTCAAGATACTCAGGATAAGGGCCAACGGGGCAAAAATGCGGTTGAGCAGCGGCTCGGGTGCGTTGGCAGCGGGCCGGGCGGCTGGCAGCGCCGCGCCGCCGGCCTCGGCCAGCTCTGCGGGGCCGTTGCCGAGGCTGGGGTCAGTTTCGGCCTGGGGCACGGGCGCCGGGTCCGTGGGGGGCAGGCCGGTCAGCACGTAGTCAGTCAGCTTTTTTTCCAGGGTCTGGAGGCCAGCCAGCCGGGCGGGGTCGCGCTGCCGGGCCGGCGATGACCGCAGCTTGCTGATAATGGCCTTGGTGAGCGCCGCCAACCGGGCCGGGTTATCTTTCAAGCCTTTGTAAATCTTGCCCTTGCCCTCGATGGGCTCGTACAGCAGCGAGTAGATGCGCAGGCTGTCGGGCCGCAGGCTGGCGGCCAGGGCTTTGAGGTTGCCGCCCTCGCAGCGCAGCGTGCGTTGCAGCTGCGGCCGGCCGGCGTCGACGTACACGTAGCGGGCCGTAGCGCACCAGATTTGCACCTTCGCCTCGTCGAGCGAGGGCTGGCCCAGGGGCGTCTGGGCGACGGTGGCCAGCGGCCCCAGCAGCCCGGCCGCCAGCGCCAGCCACCGGGCGTGGGCAAGTTGGTTTTTCATACTCATGGGTGGGCAGTACGCCGATTAGGGCCGGAAAGTACAACCCGACCGGCGCTTAGTCCCACGGCGGCTGGCGGCGGAAGTATCTTTGTGGGCTTTTAAGCTATCCCTTTATGCATATCGAAGTTCTTAAGTCCAAGATTCACCGCGTTAAAGTAACGCAGGCCGAGCTGCACTACGTGGGCAGCATCACCATCGACGAAGACCTGCTCGACGCGGCCAACATGGTGGAAAACGAGAAGGTGACCGTGGTTAACGTCAACAACGGCGAGCGCCTCGAAACCTACACCATCAAGGGCGCCCGCGGCACGGGCATGATTTGCCTCAACGGCCCCGCCGCCCGCCGGGCCGCCGTGGGCGACATCGTCATCATTATTTCCTACGGCCTCATCGATTTCAAAGAGGCCCGCGCTCACCAGCCCACCGTCATTTTCCCCGACCAGCACAACCGCCTCGGGGAGTAGTGAGCTGGTGAGGTGGTGAGTAGAGAATTGGTGAAATAGCGAGGTGGTGAAATGGTGAGTTTCGCATTAGCCTCGCCTCCCCATTTCACCAGTTCACTACTCACCATCTCACCATCTCACCAGTCATCACCTCACTATTTCACCGCATGAAGCACCTGCTCACCTTTCTGAAGTACGCGCTGCTGCTGGGCATCTCGGGCGCGCTGATGTGGTACGCGGTGCGCGGGCAAAACCTGGCTAGCATCGGGCACTATATCCGGACGGCCAATTACTTCTGGCTGGGTTTGTCGCTGCTCATCTCGGTGCTGGGCTACCTCAGCCGGGCCTACCGCTGGCGCATGCAGCTCAACGCTTCGCGTACCCCGGCCTCGTTCTGGCAAGTGTACCACGCCATGATGGTGGGCTACCTCGCCAACCTGGTGCTGCCCCGCATGGGCGAGGTAATCCGCTGCTCGGTACTGCGGCGCACAAGCGGCGTACCGGTGCAA
>CAJYVK010000311.1 GCA_913778455.1 uncultured Hymenobacter sp.
CAGCTCGTCGGCACCCACCAGCAGGCGGGGGTAGGCGAGTAGCACGCGCCACATCGTGCGGCGCTGGATTGGCGTGGCGGCGGGCAGATTCCAGAAGCGGATGCGCTGGCCGGTGCGGGCGGCCAGGGCGTTCCACTGGCGCAGGCGGGCGGCCTCGGCGGCGGGCAGCGGCCCCCGGCCATCCCACTGAAAATGCGCGTGCCAGTCGGCATTCACGGTCGGGATATCCGCGGCTACTTCCGGTCGCAGGTCGCCGGGGAGCTGGCCGTCGAGAAACACCAGGCGATTGCGGTCGGCCAGCACCTCGGCGCGGGGGTAGCCACCGGTGAGGATAACCCGTACGCCGGCTGGCCGGGCGTGGCTCGGCGTGCTGAGCAGCGGCTCGTAGCGGGCCAGTACGCGCCGCAATTGTTCGTAAGTAGCCGGGCCAGCGGTTTTGAAATCAATGTACAGCCACAGCTCGGCCGGGTGGGCGTAGCGGCCCGTGCCGAGTTGGCGCAGAGGCGCGAGGTAGAGGCTTTCGAGGGTGCGGGCGGCGCGGAGGTCGGTGCGCTCGTGGCCCACCAGCAGGGCGGTGTCTACCAAGAAGATATCAGCCTCCACGCTCTTGAAGCCCAGGGCTAGCGCGTCGAACAGCGGCTGGGACCGCCAGTAGTCGTTGTGCGAGTGGCCCTGCTCCAGGGGCTGGGCGGGGCGGAAAGAGGCTGGCTGGGCCAGGGCGGTGGCGGCCAGTAGCCAGAGGCAGCAAGCGGTGGCAAAGCGAAGCATAGTGGGCATGGCTGATTACACAGCGGCACCGCCGGCCCTGGGGCCAGCGGTGCCGAAGCATTTATTCAGGTAGTTGGCAAGCGATTACCACCCTTGGTTTTGGGCAATGTGCGAGTTGGCCAAATCAGCGGGCGGAATGGGCCACACGTTGTGAACGGCGGGGTTGAACGTGCGGGCGTCCCACACCACTTTCACCGTGTACGTAGAGTTCGGGTTGGTTTTATCGGCATAAATCCGGCCGTACTGAGGCTGAGCATAGGTAGCCTGGGCATCGCCCCAGCGCACGAGGTCGGCGTGGCGGTCGGCAAACTCACCGGCTAGCTCCACGCGGCGCTCGTGCTTGAGGTCGGCGAGGGTAGCGCCGCTCTTGGCCGCGAGGCCAGCGCGGAGGCGCACGGCGTTGAGGGCGTCGTCGCCGCTCTTCCCCTGCATGATTTGAGCTTCGGCCTTGAGCAGCAGCACCTCGGCGTAGCGCATGATGGGCACGTTGAGGTCGGTAGTGGGCTCGTTGCCGTTCGAGTTGAGGTGGTCGGTAGCCGGCGTGGCAAACGGCTGCATGTACTTGTTGAACTGGAAGCCCGTCAGCGAGTTGGTCGAGTAGTACGTGCGGGTGCTGCCCAGGTAGGGGAACGTGTCGCCGAAGCTCAGGATGGTAGCCGACCGGCGGGCGTCGCCGGTTTCAAACTCGTTGTAGAGGCCCAGCGTGGGCTGGAAGTAGCCAAAGCCGTTGTAGAGGCCCCAGCCCTTGTTTTCGAGCAGTGCCCCGGGCAGGATGCTGCCATCCGTCTTGCCCGAAACGACCGACCAGATGTATTCGCTCGACCAGTTTTTGTTGATGCTGAACACGCTGCGATAATCGGACGAGGGATTGCCGGTGTTGAGCAGCGCCCGGCCCGAGCCGGTAGTGGCCACTTTGGTGGCGGCGTCTTCGGCCAGTGCCCACTTGCTGGCGTCGTACTGCGCCCAGTACACGTAAGTTTTGGCGAGGTAGCCGAGGGCGGCGTCTTTGTGGGCGCGGCCCAGGTCGTTGCTGCCGTAGCTCGTCACGAGCGGCAGCAAGTCGGCCGCCTTCTGCAAGTCGCTGGCAATAAGCTTATAATTCTCGATGACGTTGGCCGGACGCGGAAAGTCGTTCTGGTCCATGTTGGCTTCCGTCACGATGGGCACGCCGGCCCGCAGGTCGCCGTAGCGGCTGGCGATGTGGAAGTACGAGAAGGCCCGCATGAAGTACGCCTCGCCCAGCACCCGGTTTTTGAGGCTGGTGCTGATGTTCATGCTCGGCACGTGCTTGAGCACCTCGTTGCAGCGCCGGATAACGCGGTACGAGTAGCTATACATCTTGTTGATGTCGCTCTCGTTGCCGGTGGCCGTAAAGTTGCGGGTGGCGAAGGCATTGGCGCGGGTGCGGCCCGTCACCATGTCGTCGGAAGCGTTGATAAACCAGAAAAACCCGCGCCCGAACATGTCGTCGTTGTACATGTAGGTGTAGAGCGCGTTGGAAGCGGCCGTGGCGTCGTCGGCCGTCTGCCAGAAGTTGGCTGCCGTAATGGTGCCCTGGGGCGTAAGGTCGGTAAAGGAGTCCTTGCAGCTAGTGGCGGTGGCCAGCAGGCCAGCGGCGAGGAGTAGGGTAGAGGGTTTCATTATAGCGTAGTTGATTTTTAAAATCGTAGTGCTTGGTAGGTGTAGCGCCAAGCTCCGGCTTGGCGTCACGCTCGGTGAGCATACCCAGATGCCTCACCAAGTCGGAGCTTGGTGCTACAGCTTAAATCCCCAGGTTCAAGCCCACCGTGAGGGTGCGGGGCAGCGGGTAGGTACCCACGTCGATGCCATTGCCGCCTACTTCGGGGTCGAGGCCCGAGTACTTGGTGAAAGTCACCAGGTTTTCGGCCGTGACGTAGAAGCGCAGGCTGGCCCCGGAGCGCACGCGGCCGGTGAGGGCGGCGGGCAGGGTGTAGCCGACCGTCAGGTTTTTGAGGCGCAGGTAGGAGCCGTCTTCCAGGTACCAGTCCGAGACGGTGCCGAAATTCTGGTTGGGGTCGTTAACCGAGAGGCGCGGAATGTCGGTGCCGGTGTTGGTCGGCGTCCAGGCGTTGAGCACGCGGCGGTCGAGGTTGTAGCCTTGCAAGCCCGCGTTGTAGGTCGAGTACTTGTAGCCGTTGAAGAGCTTCACACCGCTCACGCCTTGCAGGAAGAGGTTGAAGTCGAAGCCCTTGCCCTGGGCGCTGAGCGTAATGCCGTAGGTGCGCTTGGGCATGGCGTTGCCCATGTACACGCGGTCCTTGTCGTCAATCTTCCCGTCGCCGTTTACGTCCTGGAACTTGAGGTCGCCGGCTTTGGCGTTGGGCTGAATGCGCTTGCCGTCGGCGGTGGCGTAGTTAGCCGCATCCTGGTCCGACTGAAACAGGCCCTGCGAGGGGATGAGGTAGTACGAGTACAGCGGCTGGCCCGCCGTCGAGCGGAGCGGGTTGAGCTGCCCCCGCACGTTGTCGCCGTGCTGGATGAAGTCGCCGCCGTAGCCGTTGAGGTCCTGCACCCGGTTTTGCAGGGTGGCCAGGTTGGCGTTGATCTGGTAGGTGAAGTCGCCGGCCTTGCCGTTGTAGCCCAGGCTCAGTTCCAGGCCCTGGTTGCGTACGGTGCCCACGTTGGAGGTGGGGCCTTCGCTTACGCCCGCGCCGGTGTTGGGGGCGATGGGCAGGATGAGGCCGCGGGTGTACTTGCGGAATACGTCGGCCGTGAAGAGCAGCTGATTATCGAGCAGGCCCATGTCGATACCAAAGTCGGCGGTTTCTGAGCGCTCCCACTTCAGGTTGGGGTTCGACTGTTTATCGACGTAGTAGGCGTTGTAGTAGTTCGGCGTGCTACCCAGGTACGCCAGGTTGGACACGAGCGGTACGTTGTAGGCGTAGTAGTTTACCGACAAGATGTTACCAATCTGCCCCCACGAGCCGCGCACCTTCAGGGTTTGGATAACCTTCGGGTTCCAGAACGACTCCGACGAGATTTTCCAGGCCCCCGACACCGCCGGGAAGTAGTCGGAGTTGTAGGTAGACAGGCGCGAGGTTTGGTCGCGGCGGATGCTGGCCATCACGAAGTAGCGGTCAGCATAATTGTAATTGACGCGGCCGATGGCGGCGGTGAGGGCATCCTGGTAGACGCTGCTGGTGGGGCGAATCGGAAATTCCTTGGCGTTGCCGATGAATTGGTACCAGTCGTTTTCGCGGTCGAAATTCTGGCCCTGCATCCAGGAGTACTCGTAGTTGGTGCGCTGAGCCGAGTACACGGCCGTGAGGTCGAAGTAGTGGCGGCCCAGCGTTTTCTGGTAGCTCACTTGGTTGTCCCATACCCACTTGGTACGGGACGACTGGCTCTGCGACAAGTAGTTAATGGGCGTAGTGCGGCCCGGCTCGGGGGCGCGGGGGTCGAAGCGCTTGTAGCTATCGTTGAGCAGGTCGAGGCCGAAGCTGCTGCGCAGCTTCAGGCCGGCCAGCGGGTTGTACTCCACGTAGCCGATGCCGTTGATGTTGAGCACCGGGTTGTCGATGGACGGGCGCAGCAGCAGGGCCACCGGGTTGTACACGTCGCCGTAGGCGCCGGCGTACTGAAACGCCGGGTCGGGCGAGAGGGGCGTTACGCCGCCGAAGCTGCCGTCGTCGTAGCGTACGGTGGCCGCCGGGGGCATGTAAATGGCGTTGATGATGGGGCTGGAGTAGCTGCTGCCCGTGCTGACGCCCTGCCCGTTGGTGCGGTTGATGTACACGTTCTGGCCCACCGTGAGCTTGTCGCTGAGGTCGTAGTCCGACTTCAGGCGCAGGGTGTAGCGACGCTGGTTGGTACCGATGAGCAGACCCTGGCGGTCGAGGTAGCCAAACGAGGTGAGGTAGTGGCCGTGGTCGCTGCCGCCGCTCACCGTGGCGTTGAGGTTATAAATGCTGGCGGTGCGGAAAATCTCGTCCATCCAGTTGGTGCGCGTCGTCTGGCCCCAGGGGTTTTTGGTGGCGTCGTGGGCACCGGGGCGGGCCACGCCGGCGTTGTCGGCGGCCTGGTTGTAGGCGTTGGCCTGCTCCACGGCGTTCAGCGCCTCGGGCAGCTTGTAGGCCCGCTGCCAGCCCTGGTAGGTGTCAACGGTTACGCGGGGCGTCCCGCTCTTGCCGCTCTTGGTCGTGATAACGATAACGCCCGAGGCGGCCTGCGCCCCGTAGATAGCGGCGGCGGCGGCATCTTTCAGCACCGTCACGCTGGCGATATCGTTGGGGTTGATTTGCGTGCCGAAGTAGGGCATGCCATCTACCACGTACAGCGGCTGCTCGTTGTTGATCGAGCCCGCCCCCCGGATAACCACCCGCGGGGTGGCCGTGGGGTCGCCGCCGGGGGGCAGCACCGTCACGCCGGCCACGTTGCCTTGCAGCATGCTTTCCACGTTGGTAATGGGGCGGTTGGCTTGCTTGGCGGCATCGGGAAGCGTACCCACCGAGGTGGTCAGGTTGTCGCGCTTGGTCGTGCCGTAACCGGTTACGAGCACCTCGTTGAGGCCCGTGGCGGCCGCCCGCAGCATCACTTCAAAGCCCGCAGTCTGGTTGCCAATCGGCACCTCCTGGCTGTCGAAGCCGATAAACGACAGGGCCAGCGACGCCTTCGCGGGGTTGGGCACGCGCAGCTGGAACACCCCCTCCGAATTGGTTGCCGTACCGATGGTGGTACCTTTCACGAGCACCGTCACGCCGGGCAGGGGCTGGCCCGCCTCGTCGGTAACTTTGCCGCTGATGGTGCGCTCAGCCTGGGGAGCCTGGGCGAGGGCGTTGGCCGGTAGGCCAAGCACCAGCGCGGCCGGGCCGGCCAGGCCCAGGGCGAGGGCCGCCGCGGCCGTACGGTTTTTGGAGGGGCGATACTTGGGTAAACGGGTTGGCATAAGGCAACAAAGAGCTGAGACACCGGAAGGCCGGCATCGGAGTGGCAATTGCAATAAAAACAGAGGTGCGCGTGGAAGGCCCGGGGGGCTGCTAGACAATGAAAGGGAGACTGTTTTAAGTCGCCAGCATTAATTAGCGGAGCGGGTAGGTTTGACGCTGCAAAGTTCCTCTTAAACGATTTAGCCAATGTGTTTCGTAGGTTATGCAATTGTTAACACGGCTCGTGCCCCAAAAAAAGGGCCCCACGAAATCGGCCCCGAACCTACTCGTAGTGAATAGATTCGGGGCCGATTTCGTGGGGCCGCGCAGGCTGTGCCTCGTTGGCTGCAAAGTGGATTTTTTCTGGAGGCGCGGCGGCTGGCTAGCCCGCCAGCCGCCGCCGCAGCCACACCACCAGCAGCGGCACCCCAAACGTAGCTACCGTGAGCACGGTCAGGCCCACGTCGGCGGCCTCGCTGGCCAAAAATCGGCTGGCGGGGTGGGTCGGGGCCAGGTGCTCAACCAGCGAGAGTACGAGCTTCAGCCCCAGAATACCGATTACCACGAAAGCAGCGGTTTCCAAAAACGGAAACTTGCCCATCAGCAGCACGAAGGCCTGGGCCACCAGCCGCATGGCCAGGATGCCGATGAATACGCCCGTGATGATGAGCAGCAGGTTGTCGGTAAAGGCGACCACGGCAAAGACGTTGTCGATGGAAAAGGCCAGGTCCATTAGCTCAATCAAGGCCACGGTAGCCCAGAATTTCCCCACCAGACCCAGCGTGCGGCGGTAGAGCCAACTCTGTTCCTTTTCCACGGCCTCGTCGCCTTCGGGCGCGTGGCTGCGGAAGTGGCCGTACACGAGGTACAGTAGATACAGGCCCCCCAGCGGTTTCAAAAACCAGAAGTTGATGAGGAAGGAGGCGAACAGCAGGCACAGCCCCCGAAAGATGTAGGCCCCGAAAATGCCGTAGCGCAGGGCTTTCTTGCGCTGCTCGGGCGGCAGGTCGCCCACCATCGTGGCCAGCACGGCGGCATTATCCACCGACAGCAGGCTTTCGATGATGACGAGGTTGCCCACGATGGCCAGCGCGGCCAGCGGGTTGTCGATGATTTGCTGAAGGTGAGAAGTCATGCCGAAAAGACTACTGGGGCAGGAAGCGCACGCGGCGCTCGGGGTGGTCGGCCGACCAGCCAAAGTCGTGGCGCAGGATGAAGGCCACGTAGTTGGAGCGATTCTGGCCGCCGTCGAACTGCGTCATCCACAGCAGCTCGCCGCCCAGGTTTTTATTGAAGATGTAGCCCACGCCGCCCCACACGCGGTTGCTGTCGAAGGGGTTGGGTTGGTCGCTGATGCGGATTTCGTCCTTAAGGGCCAGGTACCACTTAGGGCTAAGGTCAGTCTTGGGACCCAGTGGCAGGCGCAGCGAGGCCAGGTAGCGAAAGCGCAGCCGGAAGCCGGTAGCCGTCCAGCGCTCCTCCACGCGATAGCGGTGAATGAGGCGGGCACGGTTGATTTTCTGGGTCGAGATAAGCTGCTGGTAGAAGCGGTTTTCGCGGTTGTCGGCCTTCTCGGTCTGGTCGGCGTTGAGGAAGGGCTGAAGCTGCAAATACATGTAGCCCGCGCCCACCGAGAGCGGCGCGTTTTTGAAGTTGTATTGCAGCAGGGCCAGGCCCAGCAGCAGGCGCTTGTCGGTGAGGCCGCTGTAGGCGCGATACTGCGTGCCCAGGTTGAGGTCGAAGCGCTCGTTGAGCGAGTAGGTGCCGGTGTATTGCAGCCAGCCATTGTAGGCGGCGCGGTTGTTTTGGGCCTGCGCGGCGGTGGCGAGCAGGAGGGCGAAAAAGAATAGTAGCTTTTTCATGGGTAGTAGGGATGGGTGGGAAAGTCGAAGGTTGTTGAGTGGGGATATGCTCGTCGCCCGTAGGACCCCACCCCCAGCCCCTCCCCTTCGGGAGAGGGGAGCCTTTCGTGAGCTGTTAGCAGCTAGCTGTTAGCTGTTAGCTGTTAGCTGTTAGCTCGCTATTCAGAAAAGCTAGCAGCTAGCAGCTAGTAGCTAAT
>CAJYVK010000312.1 GCA_913778455.1 uncultured Hymenobacter sp.
CACGTGCGGACTCGCAGTGTCCGCGCGCGCGGCGGGCGAAACGAGTAGCTGACTCGCGGACTCGCAGAGTCCGCGCTACTTTACCGGCCGGCCACTTGAGGTAAGTAGTGCGGACGCTGCGAGTCCGCAGGCGCGGCGGGCGAAACGAGCAACTGGCCTGCGGACTCGCAGCGTCCGCGCTACTTTGCCGGCCCAACGCCAACTTCTGCCGCATGCGCCTCCCCTTATTAGTTGCCGCTGGCCTGCTGGCCGCCGGTCTCCCGGCCCGTAGCCAGCCCGTTAGCCCCGCCGCGCCCGACACGGCGGGCCTCACGATGGCTTTACGCCGCCTGTGGCAAGGCTCCGGGCTGCCGGGCTTTGCTGTGGCCGTGGTGCGGCCCGACGGCATCGCGTACGAGCACGGCTTTGGCTGGGCCGATAAGGCCGCGCGGCGGCCGTACACGCCGGCCACGGTGCAGGTAGTGGGCTCGGTGAGCAAGACGCTGATTGGGGTGGCGCTGCTGCAAGCGCAGGCGGAAGGCAAGCTGCGCCTCGACCAGCCGGTAAATGAGCTGCTGCCCTTTGCCGTGCACAATCCTTACTTCCCGAAACAGCCCATTACGCTGCGGCAGCTGGCTACCATGACGGCCGGCCTTACCGACGACCAGAAATTCTACAGCCAGCACGCCTACGCCAAGGGCTACGCCGCGGAGCTGACCAGTGAAGAATACCTGCGCCGCACCCTGAGTCCCCAGGGCCAGTGGTACAGCCGGGCGCGTTTTCTGCCCCACGCGCCCGGCACGTACTACGCCTACAGCAACGAGAGTGCCGCGCTGGCTGCCCTGGCCCTCGAAAAGGCTACCGGCCAGCCGTACAGTACCTACACGCGCCAGCACATCTTGCAGCCGCTGGGGCTGGCCGATACCGGCTGGCGCCATGCCGACGTGGCGGGTGCGCCCCTGGCCACGCTCTACGACCAGCAGGGGCGGCCGGTGGCCCCGTACTACACCATCACGTACCCCGACGGCGGGCTCTGGGCCAGCACGCACAGCCTGGCCCGCTACCTGCACAGCATTCTAAACCCGGCCGTACCCGGGGCCCCGCTGCCCCCGGCGGCTCGCGATTCGCTGCTGCGGCCGCAGTTTGCGGCCGGGCACCCGCCCCAGCACCTCGACCCGGCCGAGCCCAACCAGGGCTTGTTCTGGGCCATCCGCCGCAACGGGACCGTGGGCCACACGGGCGGTGACACGGGACTGAGCAGCTTTCTGTTTTTCGACCCTAAAACGCGGGTGGGGAAGATTTTCGTTACCAATACCGAGCTGGGGCCAGCCACGGCTCCGCAATTCAAGGCCATCTGGCAATTGCTCGACCAGGTGCGGTAGGCGGTACCTTGCCGGCTGGCCGGGACTGGGATGCCCGGGCATTGCTACTCCATGAGGCTACTGGCCCGCACGACGCTCATTCTGTTGCTCTACGCCAGCGTGGTGGCGGTCGGCGGCACGTTTGTTTACTACGCCATCATTCACCGGCTGTACTACGCCTACGTCGACCGCACGCTGGGCCGCCGCAAGCAGCGCGTGGAGCTGGCCCTGCGCCAGGAGCTGCGCTCGGCCGCCGACCTGGCCTTCTGGCATCGCATCGACCACAACGTGGAGTTTAGCCCGCTGCCGGGGGCGCCGGAAAGCCGGCCGAGGCCGAATGAGTTTACCAACCGGCTCATGTTTAATACCCTCACCGGCCAGCAGCAGTGGTACCGGCAGGTGGCGGGTACGGTGGCTTTTCAGGGAAAAAGCTACCGGCTGGAAGTGCGCTCCTCGCTGCTCGATGAGCCCGTGCTGCTGGGGGGCATCGTGCTGGCGGGGGCCGTGCTGTTTGGCCTCACGGTGGGGGGGATGCTGCTGATTCAGCACGGGTTGGCGCGGCGCTACTGGCGGCCATTTTACCGCACGCTCGACATCTTACAGCACTACAAGCTCGACCAGCACCACGCGCCGACGCTGGCGGCAACCAACATCCCCGAGTTCAAGGCCCTGAACGCGGCCCTCACGCGGGTGCTGGCCCGGCACCAGCGCCTGTACCAGCGCCAGCGCGAGTTTGCCGAAAACGCCGCCCACGAGCTGCAAACCCCGCTGGCCATCCTGCGCACCAAGCTCGACCTGCTCGTGCAGGCCCCGGGCCTGACCGAGGAGCAGGCCAGCCACATCGAGCCGCTGCTGGCCGTAACGCAGCGCCTCACGCACTTGTGCCGCAGCCTGTTGCTGCTGGTGCACCTCGACCAGCAGCTTTACTTCCCCACCGAACAGGTTGACCTCACCGCTATTATCAAGACCCAGCTAGCCCAGCTGCACGAGCAATTGGAAGCTACTGACCTGACCCTGCAAACGGAGCTGGCGGAGCGAATAATCATCTCGGGCAACCGCTCCCTGCTGGAAATTCTAGTCAGTAACCTCCTTGTAAATGCCATCCGACACAACGTGCCCGGCGGCTTCGTGGCCGTGACGCTGACGGCGCAGGCATTCACCGTCGAAAACAGTGGCCGCCCCCAGGCGCTGCCCGCCGACCAGCTGTTCGCCCGCTTCCGCCCCAACCCCGGCCGCCCACCCGGCAGCGTGGGCCTGGGCCTGCCCATCGCCCGCCAGATCTGCGAAACCAGCGGCTTCCTGCTGACCTACCACTACGAAGAGCCAGGGCGACACGCGCTACGGGTGCGCATGGGGTGAGGAGGTGAGGAGGCGAGAAGGTGATGGGGTGATGAGGTAAGGGGGCGAGGAGGTGAGGGGGTGAAAAGTCCTCTTTTCATAACGTCTGTCATGCTGAGCTTGCCGAAGCATCTTGCTCGCTTCATTGTTAAGCCGTTCAACGAACCTGCCAAGATGCTTCGGCAAGCTCAGCATGACACTAGTTGTTTGGTCGTATCACTTCCTCACCTCCTCACCCCCTCACCTCCTCACCTCCTCACCTCCTGCAAGTAAGCCGCCAGCGGTAGCGCTGCCTGCGTTACGGCTTTGCCCGGTAGATGCACGATTACCGCCTGGCAGCGGCTGCTGCTCGTTGTGCCGTCGGTTTCGAAGGCGACGCCGCGCTTTACGTCGTCGTAGAGGTAGCGCGGGTGGTTGGCTACGCGGTAGGTGGTAGCCAGCGGGAGCTTGCCGTACGCCTGCTGAATGGCGCTGAGTCGGGAGCCGGGCCGCAGGCCGTTGGCTAGGTGAAACCAGGGCGAGGTGGCGCGGACCACCTGCACGGTGTGGTGGTCCACGTCGTTGCCAGCGGGGGCGGTGTACACGTCGAGCTGAGTGGGGGCGGTGCCGTTGGCGGGGCGGCTGCCGCGCCAGGTGCTCCAGGCTTTTTGCATGGCGGCATCGCTGAAAGTGGCCGGGCCGAGCGTGGCGAGGGTGGTGGCGTTGGCACCGAGGGTAATGTTGCCGAGGCTGCGGCCGGGCACCACCAGCGAGTTGGGGGCGGCGGTGAAGGCCAGTAGGGGGGCGAGGCAGATGGCGAGCTTGCGGGGGAGAAACATACGACGTGGAGCAGTGAGAAACCAGGCAGTGCTGTACGAAAACGAGGCGGGTAGCGTCCGAAACAGCCGGGGTTGGTGTAGGGGCGAAATTCCGCTGAGGCATTGCGCCTTAGCCAGGCCGGGAGTGGTGTTTTTCAGAATTAACCCCGAAGTGTTGGGGTGCCACTTGGGCGGCTACCGTAAATTTGCGGCCGTAGTCACGGGTTTTCAAGCGAATGCCCGCGTTCACTGGCGGGACAACGCACGGCCCGGTAACGGGCTGACTGAACGTGCGTTTGCGCGCACGCTCACGGCCGTAATCCCGCTTTCCCGACCACCCAGGGCTGTCCGGCCCTTTACGACCAGGCTCACCATGAGTACCCCTACCACTTCCGACGCCCCCGGCCAGCCGGTAATTGGCGTCGTGATGGGTTCCAGCAGCGACTGGGACACCATGCAGCACGCCGTGCAGATTCTCACGGACTTTGGCGTGGCCCACGAGGCCCGCGTGGTGTCGGCCCACCGCATGCCCGACGACCTGTTTGCCTACGCTGAGCAGGCTGGCCCCCGGGGCTTGCAGGCCATCATCGCCGGCGCGGGCGGGGCGGCGCACCTGCCGGGAATGCTGGCTGCCAAAACCACGGTGCCCGTGCTCGGGGTGCCCGTGGCCAGCCGCCACCTGCAAGGGGTTGATTCGCTGCACAGCATCGTGCAGATGCCCAAGGGGATTCCGGTCGCCACGTTTGCGATTGGCACCGCCGGCGCGGCCAATGCCGCGCTGTTTGCCGTTAGCCTGCTGGCCCTGCACAACCCCGACCTGGCGAGCAAGCTGGAGGCGTTTCGCGCCGCCCAAACCGAGGCCGCCCGCGCCATGACGCTGCCCGTATGAGCGCCGACAAGCACGTTGCTATAACGCCCCGGTTGTTTCCGGGTAGCCAGGATGCCGAGGGCCAGCAGATGACGCTCGGAGTAGTGGGGGGCGGCCAGTTGGGCCGGATGTTTGTGCACGCCGCCCAGCGGCTGGGGTACTTCACCGCCGTGCTGGAGCCCGACGCGCAGAGCCCCGCCGGGCAGGTAAGCCACCATCACATCCAGACCGGCTACGACGACCCGGCCGGGCTGGCGCAGCTGGCCAACCTGTGCCAGGCCATCACCACCGAGTTTGAGAACGTACCGGCCCAGGCCCTGCAAACTCTGGCGCTGACCCGTCCCGTGGCCCCTGGCGCGGCCGTGGTGGGCATTGCCCAAAACCGCATTGAGGAGAAAGCCCACTTCGTGGCCTGCGCCGAGCTGTCGGGCGTAACCTGCGCCCCCTACGCGGTACTCGAAACCCCAGCCCAGCTGCAAGCCGTTCAGCACGACCGGGCGGAGCTGCTGCCCGGCATCCTGAAAACGGCCCGCATGGGCTACGATGGCAAGGGCCAGGTGCGCGTCAAGACCGCCGACGAGCTGGCCGCCGCCTGGGCGGAGCTGGGCGGCGTGGCCTGCGTGCTGGAAAAGATGCTGCCGCTCACCGCCGAGTGCTCGGTGCTGGTGGCCCGCGGCTGGGACGGGCAGGTTGTCAGCTTCGCCCCGCAGCGCAACGTGCACGTTGACGGTATTCTGGCCGTGACCCACGCCTACGAGGGAAGCATGCCCGCCGCCCTGGCCGACCGGGCCCGCGCCGCGGCGATTTCCATCGCGCAGCACCTCGGCTACGTGGGCGTGCTATGCGTCGAATTCTTCGTGGTAGATGACGGCAGCGAGCACGGGGGCTTGGTAGTTAATGAAATGGCCCCGCGCCCGCACAACAGCGGCCACTACACCATCGACGCCTGCGACGCGTCGCAGTTCGACTTGCAAGTCCACGCGATGGCGGGCCTGCCCCTGCCCCAGCCGCGCCAGCATTCCCCGTCCATCATGCTCAACCTGCTGGGCGACGTGTGGTTTGACGCCGGGCACCTGCGGGAGCCGGACTGGTACGCCGTATTGAGTTTGCCGGGCACGCACCTGCACCTCTACGGCAAGCTGGAAGCCCGCGCCGGTCGCAAGATGGGCCACCTGACCATTACCGGCCCGGACGTAGCCAGCGTCAAAGCCACGGCGCAGCGCGCCGCCGAGCTGCTCGGCCTGCCGGGGCTGGACGCCATCTAGCGCCGATTTGGTAACACCAAGCTCCGGCTTGGTGAGGCGTCCGGTAAGTACACCCGGACGCCTCACCAAGCCGGAGCTTGGCGTTACACATAATGGTACCTTACTAACAGAGTGGTTTCGGGGTCAGAGAACTGCCAGCGCCGTAGCGCGGACTTTGTAGTCCGCGTTTCTCCCCCGCCCAAATCGCCTAAACGGTACGTGGACGCGGACTACAAAGTCCGCGCTACTTTCCACGAACTCCGAAACCACCGTAGGGCAGCGTACAGGTTGTCAATGCCCGGCCGGGGGTGAGGTGCCCACGTTAGGGCAGCCTGAAAGTATACACTGTCTTAGAAACCACTTCAGTAAGCGCGGCAGCGCTGGTCCATACCAAGCAAGCTGAGTCGGCGGCGCGGTAGTCCGTGCCACGGCGCACGGGTAGTGGGCAGACGAAGCGCAGCAGCCAAACACGCAGGAGGCTAGCTCAGCCAGCGTGAGGCCGCAGCACCGGCGCAAGGCGGGCGGCCAGGGTCGGGGTAGCGCCGAGGGGGGATGGAACGGACATAAAGTGCAATAAAAAATTAAGAGTATGTCCGGGCCGCCGGCCCCTGGCTGGACATATTTCTTCAGAAATAAAAAAACTTATGTCCAGCCCGGCGCTGCACGCACTACCAGACTCCTCGTTGTCTACGCGCCCGTAGCCCTCCCGTAAGGGCGGGTTTCAGGCTAGTGCCAGCCGGGGAAGTTGTCGCCACGCTACTCCCGGATTACTGCGCACTGCCTGCCACGGCCAGCGGCGGGGCGGCCACTTCCACGTTGGCCGAGCGGGGGAAGGCCAGGAAGTGCGTGACGTGCGGCGGGGCCTCGCCCCGGTGAAAGCGCCGGACCTCGGCCTCTACTAGTTGGTCTTCGCGGGTGAAGCGCCGGTGCTGGCGCTCGTGCTCGGCCCAGGTCGCCACGTAAAAAAACTCGGTGATGCGCGTCGGCTGCGCCACGTCGGTGAAGACGCCCGCCCGCAGTGCGCCGTCGCGCAGGCGCAGGCGGGTAAGCTGCTGGGCCGCCAGCCGGAAGGCCGCGTGGTCGGCGGGAGCCACGTTGTACTCGATCATGACCACTACGGGGCCGTCGTCGGGGTCGATGGTTTCCTCCAGGGCGGGTAGCTGGTCGCTCCAGGGCTCGGCGGGGCTGAAGTCGAGGCCCTCGGGCTGGTGCATGGGGAAGGGCAGGGCCAGCGCCAGGCTGGCCAGCATCCAGCCGGCGGCGATGAGCAGGGCCAGCGGCAAGCTAATGCGGTCGGCCAATTCGCCCCACGCGATGCTGCCCAGGCTCATGCCCGCCTGAAACACGAGCATGTACACGCTCACCACCCGCGCCTGCACCCACTTGGGCACGTGCAGCTGCACGCTAGTGCTGAAGCTCGTCATGGTAATGAGCCAGGCGGTGCCCGAAATGAACATGATGGGAAACAGCCAGTACTCGCTCGGCACGAGGGCCAGCGCCAGGTTGGTGCCCACGAAGACGAGCGAGCCCAGCAGCACCCGGCGGTTGAGGTTGAGCCGGTGGCCGATTTTGCCAATCAACAACGCCCCCGACACCGCGCCCGCCCCCAGCCACGACAGCATTACGGCGTAGGAGCCCGATTGCAAATGTAGCCGCCGCGCCACCACCACGCTCAGCAGCGCCCACATGGCCGAGGCCCCGAAGGCAAATGCGAAGCAGCGCACCAGCACCGCCACGATGGCCGGCGAGTACTGCACGTACCGAATACCGGCCCGCAACGCCCCCGAGAAATTCTCGGCCGGGCCACCGTCGGCGCTGGGCTCGCGCTTCCAGTTGTACACCACCAGCCAGGTGCCCACGAATGATAACCCATTGAGTACAAACACCCAGCCCGGCCGGTAGTAGGCGATGATGAGCCCGCCCAGCGCCGGCCCGATGGCCCGGGCGATGTTGTTGCTCACCCCGTTCAGGGTAATGGCGAAGGGCAGCACCGGTCGGGGCACCAGCTCGGTAGTCACCGTTTGCCAGATGGGACCGTTGAGGGCCGAGCCCATGCCCAGCAAAAACGTGAAGCCCAGCACGTCGATGGCCCGAATGGCGCCCGACAGCGCAAACGCCCCCAGCCCCAGCGCCACCACCGCCATAAATCCCTGCGTGAAGAGCAGCAGCTTGCGCCGGTCAATGAGGTCGCCGATGGCCCCGGCGGGCATGCTCAGCAAAAAGGCCGGCAGGCTGGTGGCCGTCTGCATCAGCGCCACGAGCAGGGCCGAGGTAGTGAGCGTAGTCACGAGCCACACGCCGGCCACGTTCTGCATCCAGGTGCCCACGTTGCTGACCAGCGAGGCAATCCAGATGGCCCGGACCAGGCTGTACGTGAATGGGGTGCGCAGGCCCGGCGGGGCCGCCGCCGGGAGGGTGGGCGTAGGAGTCATGCGGAAGGTGGTCTGCTGCGTCCTACGCTAGTTGGTTGGGTTGGGGTTGGTTTTTTGCGGGTAGAGTCGGGTATGCTTGAGGAGGGAAAGCGCTCGTGAGCAGCAAGCAGGGTAAACGGCTCACCGGCCGCAGGACCCCACCCCCGGCCCCTCCCCTTCGGGAGAGGGGAGCCAAACGCAAGCGGACGTAAGTAGTCATCTGGCTCCCCTCTCCCGAAGGGGAGGGGCCGGGGGTGGGGTCAAACGGCCGGATGGCACCCAAGCCGAAATCGAGTGGACCAAGACAGGCAATCGCGAGGGGCCGGGGGTGGGGTCAAACGGCCAGATAGCACCCGAAGTAATGCGTGCCACTTGATGCTTGTGCGCTAGTAATTCAAAAATCCCCACCAATCCATTTCCCACCCTACACCCACTGCCGCAGATACTGGTATACCCCGGCGTTATACAGCAGCCCGCCGTGGTGCTGCTGGCCGAAGCGGGCAGTGCGCACCGAAGTACCGGGTGGCAGCTCGGTTTCATCGCTGAAGAGCTGGCCCCGGCCGCTGGCCGCGCTCACCAGGCCGTCGCCAAAATAGTCGCGCAGGGCCTGGAGCCGGCCGGCGCGCAGCCAGTCGCCCACCAGCACGTGGTAGCGTACGCCGGGCAGCAGCGGTACCGTGGTGCGGGGCCGGGGCAGGGCGGGGTCGTCGGGCTGCTGCCAGTCTTCATCGACCAGCAATGCCTGGCCCAAGTCCTTGATGCCGTTGGAGCGCCGGGCGATGGCATCGCTCAGAAAGCGAGTTGGGAAGAGGTTGATGCGCCGCAGCAGCCGCTCGACCAGCAGGCCATTTTGCTCTAGATAAGAACCCTCGTGCGGCACCCCCAGCAGGAACACCGAGCGCAGGTGGGCCAGCCAGGGTGCCGTTTGGGGGTGATGAGGTGAGATGAGGTGATGAGGTGAATGGTGAGGGGGTTTTGGGTGAGGAGGTGATGAGGTAGTAGGTGGGTAATTTTTTGACGCTGTTTTCTCGTCTGTTCTTACACCCTCACCCTTCACCTCCTCACCTGTCACCTCCTCACCCAAAACCCCCTCACCCAAAACCACTTCACCCTTCATCGCATAATACCCCGCCGAGCGGATGAGCAGCCCGCCCATGCTGTGGCCCACCAGTATCAGCTCGCCGATGGCATCGGGATAGGTTTCGACCAGCTCGGTGAGCAGGCGGGAGAGGGCGCGGCCGTTTTCGGAGATGTGCAGGCCCGAGTTGTAGCGCAGGTACAGGGGCCGGCAGCCGGCCTCGGCAGCCAAGCGCGGGCCGTAGCGCAGCGGGCCGGCGGGGGAATCAGGAAAGCCGGTTTGCCAAATCAGCTCGTCGCCCATGAGGCCGTGCAGAAAGACGATGGTCTTCTGCTTGGGCTCACTCAGGTGCAGCTCGGCCACGGGCACGTCGAGCCCACCGCGCCGAAAGCTGAAGGCAATGGCCCGCGGATCGTGGCGGGCGGCCAGCTGATCACCGAGTGCCCCGTTAAGTACCGGCTGAAAGAAGTGCTGGTGGGCCCGCCCCGCCCGGTACAGCAATTCGGCCCCGCGCACGGGCAGCAAAGCCGCCTGGGCCAGCGTAGAAAAAGCGCGACGCAGCATGTGGGGAGATGGTGAAATGGTGAGATGGTAAGTTGGCGAGTGGTGATAGAATGTACGAGTGGTAGATGGCTAAGTAGGCAGCACTAGCCAGCACTAGCGCGAGTTTAGCGCAGCGTAACTCGTGCTGGCCATGACGTGGAGGCTGCGCCTCCACTGCCGCAACGCGGCAAGCTCGCGTCTGGGCAGCATCGGACGGTATAACGTACAAC
>CAJYVK010000313.1 GCA_913778455.1 uncultured Hymenobacter sp.
GAGCAGATGATGCGCGAAATCGAGGCCGTGAAACGCGCCATCAACCCCAGCGAAACGCTGTTTGTGGTGGACTCGATGACCGGCCAGGACGCCGTGAACACGGCCAAAACCTTCAACGACCGCCTCAACTTCGACGGCGTGGTGCTCACCAAGCTCGACGGCGACAGCCGCGGCGGGGCGGCCCTCTCCATCCGGGCGGTGGTCGAGAAGCCCATCAAGTTTATCTCGACGGGCGAGAAAATGGAGGCGCTCGACCTCTTCTACCCCGACCGCATGGCCCAGCGTATCCTGGGCATGGGCGACGTAATCTCGCTCGTGGAGCGTGCCCAGCAGCAGTTCGACGAGGACGAGGCCAAGCGCATCAACGCCAAGATTCGCAAAAACCAGTTTGACTTCAACGACTTCCTGGGCCAGTTGGAGCAAATCAAGAAAATGGGTAACCTCAAGGACCTCGTGGGCATGATTCCCGGCGCGGCCAAGATGATGAAGGACGTCGAAATCGACGACGATGCGTTCAAGCCCGTGGAAAGCATCATCAAGTCGATGACCAAGCAGGAGCGGGCGCAGCCCGACATTATCAACGGCTCGCGCCGCCGCCGTCTGGCCGCTGGCTCGGGTACCGATATTCAGCAGGTAAACGCCCTGATGAAGCAGTTCGAAGACATGCGCAAAATGATGCGCCAGATGAATAAGCTCAGCCAAACCAAGGGCGGCATGGCCCAGATGGCCAAAATGATGGGTGGTATGAAAGGCATGGGCGGCATGATGGGCCGCCGCTAGGCCCGCTCCGGTGCTCAAAAAGAAACCCTAGTCGCACCAGCGGCTAGGGTTTCTTTTTTACTTGATAATCGAGATGCGCGGAATGTCCAGTTCGCGCAGGTCAATGTCGGCCGGCGGTGGCTGCTTCACAAACTCATCGAAGCAGATGGCCCGACGGCCCTTGAATTTCATCGCGGGGTCGTTGATGATAATGACGTGCGGAAACGTGCCGTACTCCTTATCGTCGCGGGTCAGCGTTTGCTGCGTGCCTAAGTCCGGCTTATTCAGCACGTTGACGTAGGCCAGCTGGCCCTGCGGCGCCTGCTTGAAATAGAGCACCGTGGCTTCGATATGGCCGGTGCAGGGGGCCGAGCAACCGATTAGCGTAAGTGACGCGTAACCAAACAAACCAATAGATAAGTAGCGTCGCATCGTTAATATGAATCGGCTAGCCGTAGCGGACTAATTTCAACTTCTTCATAAATGGCTGCCACGGTAATGGATATGCCGAGCGAGGGTAGCTCTACCGAATCAGTTAGGTTGCGGAGTTGGGTTAATTTCCAGATGTTTGCAGAGTCGAGTGAAAAGCTTTCAACTAGAATCTGGTTCTGAGAAATTAAAACGTATTGCCGTAACTCGGGTATGCGTTGATATTGCTGAAATTTCCAGCCGCGGTCGTGGCCTTCCGTGCTAGTTGATAATACTTCAATTATCAAGCTGGGATGGCGGACAATGCGGATTTCTCGCTGGTCATTTAGATGGCAGGTTACCATTACATCAGGATAGGTAAACTGCTCATCCTGCTCAATACTCAGGCGCACATTCTCGTCGAATACGCGGCAGCCGCTACCCCGTAGCCCTTGCCGTAGCGCCATCACGCAATTTTGCTTGATGGTGTTGTGAGCAAAGGTCGCCCCTGCCATTGCCGCCGGCCCGTCGAGCGGGAATATTTCGCCGTGGTAGTATTCGTGGCGAATAGCCGACTGTTCTTCCAAGGCAAAATATTCCTCAACGGTATACAAACGGGGGGGTGGTTGAGCGGCCATACTATTAGTTAAAAGGGAGACTTATTTACGATGCTGCTTAAAGCCATCAGAAACCCAGAGTATAGTGCGCACAAATAGTCAGAAAACTAATGTGCCACCTGCACCATAGACTAACAAAATAGCAAGTATTTCCCCGGTAGTTGGCTTATCATTTAAAATTAGGGCAACGATAGCTAGCAAAAGGCAAGTGTTAAGAATGATTAGCAAGCGATAAAACCATAGCTTCTCATTTCTAATCTATTTGAGCCTGCTTAACATAGCTATACCACCGAAAAATCAAACGATTCCAAAAACTTGGTCGTGAAATTACCGGCTTTGAAATCCTCGCTGTCCATCAGGGCCAGGTGGAAGGGGATGGTCGTTTTTACGCCCTCTACCACAAATTCGCTCAGCGCCCGCTTCATTTTCACGATGCACTCCTCGCGGGTTTGGGCCACGGTGATGAGCTTGGCAATCATGGAGTCGTAGTTGGGCGGAATCTGGTAGCCCGCGTACACGTGGGTATCAACGCGCACACCGTGGCCGCCGGGAATGTGCAGCGTAGTAATGCGGCCCGGCGCGGGGCGGAAGCCGTTGCGCGGGTCTTCGGCGTTGATGCGGCACTCCATGGCGTGCATCTTGGGGAAGTAGTTCTTGCCCGAGATCGGAATGCCCGCTGCTACCTTGATTTGCTCTTTGATGAGGTCATAGTTAATGATTTCCTCGGTTACCGGGTGCTCAACCTGGATGCGGGTATTCATTTCCATGAAGTAAAAATCGCGGTTGGCATCCACCAGGAATTCGATGGTACCCACGCCCTCGTAGCCGATGGCCGAAGCGCCGGCGATGGCCGCCGCGCCCATGCGCTCGCGCAGGTCGTCGGTCATGAAAGGGGAGGGGGCCTCTTCCACCAGCTTCTGGTGGCGGCGCTGGATGGAGCAGTCGCGCTCCGAGAGGTGGCACACGTGGCCAAACTGGTCGCCGCACACCTGAATCTCGATGTGGCGGGGCTCCACTACGAATTTTTCCAGGTACACGCCGTCGTTGCCGAAGGCCGCCTTAGCCTCGGTGCGGGCATCGTCCCACGCCTTCTGAAACTCGTCTTCCGAGTTGATGATGCGCATGCCGCGCCCGCCGCCGCCGGCTGTGGCCTTCAAGATAACGGGATACACAATCTCGGCCGCCACTTTCTTGCCCTGCTCTACCGATTCCAGCAGGCCCTCCGAGCCCGGTACTACCGGCACCCCCGCCGCAATCATGGTCGCCTTGGCCGAAGCCTTGTCGCCCATCTTGTTGATCATCTCGGGCGAGGCCCCGATGAACTTTATGCCGTTCTCGGCGCAAATGCGCGAGAACTCGGCATTTTCACTCAGGAAGCCATAGCCGGGGTGAATGGCGTCGGCGTTGGTAATCTCGGCCGCCGCAATGAGCGTGGGGATGTTGAGGTAGCTGTCGCGGCTGCTGGGCGGCCCGATGCACACGGCCTCGTCGGCGAAGCGCACGTGCAGGCTTTCTTTATCAGCGGTCGAATACACGGCCACCGTTTTGATACCCATCTCGCGGCAGGTACGGATAACGCGCAGGGCAATTTCGCCCCGGTTGGCAATCAGAATTTTATTGAACACGATTCTTCAAGTTATGAGTTATGAGTTAAAAGTTATGAGTTACGAATGATGAATTGCCGCACTAGCAATTCACCATTCATAACTCATAATTCATAACTTAAAAAAGGACTACTCAATCAGGAACAGCGGCTGGTCGTACTCCACCGGCGTGGCGTTCTCCACGAGCACTTTCACGATGCGGCCGGCTTGTTCAGCCTCAATCTCGTTGAACAGCTTCATGGCCTCGATGATGCAGATAACCTGGCCCTTCTCCACCATGTCACCCACCTGCACGAAGGCGGGGGAGTCGGGGCCGCTGCTGCGGTAGAACGTGCCAATCATGGGCGATTTCAGGGGCGTGTGGCTGGCGCTGGCGGCCGGGGCACTGGCCGGGGCGGCGGGGGCGCTAACCGGGGCAGCGGCGGGGCTGGCCACCGGGGCGGGCAGGGGCTGCGGGGCCGGGGCGGCCAGGGGCGCGGCACCCACGCTTACTACCTGCTTGGTCGAAGGCTCACGCTGTACCGAAATCTTAAACTCTTCGGTTTCAATATTAACTTTATTGAGGCCCGACTTGGCGATGAAGTCGAGCAGTTCCTGGAGTTCTTTGGCTTTCATGACGGCGTCCTTTTTGGGCGAGTTTTTAGAAGATTCTTTCGACATATGGGGTAAGCTATTAGCTCGTAGGTACTAGCCGTTAGGTATTGAAAGGACGAGCGCTACGAGCTGACAGCTACTAGCTAACAGCCCTTGGCGCTACTTAACGCGCTCTACGTACGAGTAGTCGCTGGTTTTGATGCGAATCTTAGTGTCCTGGTCGATGAACAGGGGCACCTGGATGCGGGCGCCGGTTTCGACCGTGGCGGGCTTCAGCGTGTTGGTGGCGGTGTCGCCGCGCAGGCCAGGCTCGGTGTAGGTTACCACGAGGTCCACGGTGGTGGGTAGCTCGGCGGTGAGGGGCTGCTCGGTTTCGGCGTGGAACAGGATGGTCACGTCCTGGCCTTCCTTCATGAGGTCGGCGAAGGGCACCATGGCCTCGGGCAATACGACTTGCTCGAAGTCGTCCTTGTTCATGAACGTGTAGCCGTAGTCGTCCTTGAACAGGAACTGGTGGGGACGCTGCTCCACGCGGGCGGTTTCAACCTTTACGCCGGCGTTGAAGGTGTTGTCGATGGTGCGCCCGGTCTTGATGTTGCGCATCTTGGTGCGCACGAAGGCGGGGCCTTTGCCCGGCTTCACGTGCTGAAACTCAGTAATTACGTGGAGCTCGTTGTTATAATTGAGAACGAGACCGTTGCGAAAATCGGCGGTGGAAGCCATTGGGGTTAATTAGGAGTTAGAAGTTATGAGTTAGGAGTTGAGAAGTCATGAGCTAGAGCAACTAAATCAACTCCTAACTCATAACTTCTAACTCCTAACTCTATGAATTGTACGCCCATTTCACGTGCACGGCGCCCCAGGTGAAACCGCCGCCGAAGGCCGCCAGGATGAGGTTGTCACCCTTGCGCAGCTGCTTTTCGTAGTCCCAGAGGCACAGCGGGATAGTAGCGCTGGTGGTGTTGCCGTAGCGCTGAATGTTGAGCATCACCTTGTCGGGGCCCACGCCCATGCGATTGGCCGTGGCGTCGATGATGCGCTTGTTGGCTTGGTGGGGCACCAGCCAGGCGATGTCGTCGTGGCTGAGCTGCTGGCGGGCCATTACCTGCGCGGCTACGTCGGCCATGTTGGTGACGGCGAACTTGAAGACCGTCGCCCCTTCTTGGTAGATGTAGTGCTCGCGGGCGGCCACGGTTTCGGTCGTCGGGGGGCGGCGGCTGCCGCCGGCTTTCTGGTGCAGGAAGGGTTCCCCGCTGCCGTCGGTGCGCATCACCTGGTCGAGCACGCCGTAGCCCTCGGTATTGGGCTCCAGCAACACGGCCCCGGCACCGTCGCCGAAAATGATGCAGTTGGCGCGGTCGGTGTAGTCTACGATGGCCGACATTTTATCGGTCCCCACCACGACAACCTTCTTGTACGTGCCGCTCTGGATGAACTGCGCACCGGTGGCCAGCGCGTACAGAAAGCTTGAGCAGGCGGCGTTCATGTCGTAGCTAAAGGCATTCTTGATGCCCGTCGCATTGGAAATAATGTTGGCCGTAGCCGGGAAAAGCATGTCGGGCGTTACGGTGGCGCAAATGAGCAGCTCCACGTCTTCGGGCCGGGTATTCGTTTTTTCCAGCAGCTGCTGCACGGCCTTGATGCCCATCACCGAACTGCCCTGGTCTTTGCCCTTCAGAATGCGGCGCTCCTTAATGCCGGTGCGCGTAGTAATCCATTCGTCGGTGGTATCAACTAGTTGTTCCAGCTCCTGGTTGGTGAGCACGTAGTCGGGCACGTAGCCTCCGACTCCGGTGATGGCGGCGGTAATCTTCATGAGCGCAAAGGTGCGGCCCAAACGGCAACAGCCCGGCTAGTGGCCGGGCCGCGTTCGTCAGGATTTAAAAGAGTCTTTGATTTGGTCCACGATGCCGGAGTGCGCCATCTGGTAGCCCTGCATCAGCATGTTACAGATAGCCAGCGGCGTGCTTACCCCGTGGCCGATGATAGCATTGTCGTTGATACCCAGAATGGGCGAGCCCCCTACGGTTTCGTAGTTGAGCTTTTCGAAGTAGGCATCGTTGAGCTGGCGGGCAACCATGATGTCGTACACCGACTCGGCCATCTTGAGAATGACGTTGCCCGTAAAGCCGTCGCACACAATCACGTCGGCCTTATCGTTGAACAGGTCGCGGCCCTCAATGTTGCCGATGAAGTGAATGTGCGGGTTGACTTTCAGCAGCTGGTGCGCCGCCTGGGTTACGGCCGAGCCCTTGCCTTCTTCCTCGCCCAGGCTCATCAGACCCACTTTGGGGTGGGTAATGCCCAGCACGTACTGCGCGTAGAGCGAGCCAAGCTCCCCGAACTGCTCCAGCATTTCGGGCTTGCAATCGGCATTGGCTCCCACGTCGACCATGAGGCCCATGCCGCCGCCCACCTTGGGGACGAAGTTGGCAATGGCCGGCCGCAGGACGCCAGCCACGGGCTTCACCGTAAACATGGCACCCACGAGCATGGCACCCGTATTGCCTGCCGAGCAGAAGGCATCGACCTCGCCGCTGTGCAACAGGCGGTAGCCCACGGCAATGGTGCTATCCTGCTTTTGCTGGAAGGCCTTGGTGGGGTGCTCGCCCATCTCAATGACCTGCGAGGCGGGGACTACCTCAAGCGCGGCGGCTTCGGGGCCGTGTTGTTGTAAAAGCGGCCGGATCTCGGCCTCGGGGCCAATGAGGACAACCTCAGCTTTGCCGGCCAGGCGCTGGGCAGCCAGCACGGCACCGGCCACGGCAGCCTGGGGGGCAAAGTCGCCGCCCATAGCGTCGAGGGCAATTTTCATGAACGCGGGTAAAGTAGAAAGTCAGCCATAAAAGCGCAAAGGCGCGAAACCAAACCGGGCCGAACTGCCAATCTCAAAAGAGCAGTCCGGCCCGATGGTACCGCGAAATAACAACGCTTTCGGCTATTCTTCGTCCGAGCCGGTATCGCCAGCGGCGGCCGGGGCGGCTACCGAGGTGTAGTTTTTGATGGCCAGCTGACCATTGTGATACAGGTCGCCGTCTACCACGTAAGCCTTGTGGCGCAGGTGCAATTCGCCCGTGTTGGGGCAGATAGTCACGGCCTTAGGAGTGAGTTTGTGGTGGCTACGGCGTTTGTCGCGGGTGGCGGAGGAGGTCCGGCGCTTAGGATGTGCCATTTTCTTCGGGGGAAATTAAGAGTGTTGAATTAGGAATGATGAATTAGAGCCAGGGTCCTAATTCAGGTTTTTGAGGGCCGCCCAACGCGGGTCGGCCGGCTCATCATCGTCCGGGCCCTCGTCTTGCGAGCGGGTCGAGAAAATGAGTTTAGTGGTGGCCTCGGGGTCATCGTCGGCTTCGTTCTGGAAGCGTGGATGCAGCTTTTTCATGGGCAAAGCCAGGCCAATATAATCGTAGAGGTGCTGGGCGATGTTAAGCGTGAGCGTCTCGGGCGTGATTTGCAGCACGTCGTCGTCCAGCTCCTTGGGCTCGTCGCCGTAGCGCACGAGCAGTTGGTGCTCAATGTCCAGCGGGTGGTCGTACTCGTCGAGACTACGGTCGCAGGTGAGGCGCACGGTACCTGTGATGTGCGAGTCGATAGTAATAACGCGCTCCGTTTTGTCGAGCGTCACCTCGGCGTGCAGGTTGCCGTCGGCGATAAACTCGCCCTTGGGGTCGAACGCCTCAAAAAAAGGACGCCCGAGCTCAAACGCAAAGTGGTGCGTCTTGAGCGAAAGCCTAGCGATAGGCAAATCAAATTGCGGGTCTTTTTTCACGGTTCTCCGAATAACGGGGGGCAAAGGTACGGGTTAATCCTGGCTTTATCAAGCCAGGGCGGGGCTATTGATTCAGTCTCAGGCCGTTTTTAAAATAAACTCGGGGCTGATGTCCAGCCGCTCATAGAGTTTACGAGCCAAATCCATCGTAACGCGCCGCTTGCCGCTTAGAATCTGGGACAAGCGGCCGGCGGGTACTTCCAATAGCTGAGCTAATTCCTTTTGCTTGAGCTGGCGCTGCTGGCGCTTGAACTCAATCATGGCGGGGAGGGTGGTGGGCCGTACAATGGGAAAAGGCGCTTCTTCTACCCGAATTTCGTATTCCTGAATGGCTTCGGCTAAGGCGCGGGCAGGAGCTTGTAACGACGGATTGGCGTCGATATCCTGGGCTAGCAACTCATCAAACTGGCGAAGAGCATCGCGGTATTCTTGCGGAGTATTAAGCAACATAATTAGGGCTTACTGTAATCAACAGTGGCGGCATCGATTTTATCGTATTCCTGATGAGTGCCGATGAATTTGATAAAAACCGTGCGCGTGGCAAAGACAATTGCCGCGACAAGTCGATAGCGATTGCCGCGAATGTTGAAGACATAGCGGAAATTTCCGACATAGTCCACTGAATTAGAAAACTGGCGCACATCGGCTAAGTTACCCCAGTCGGTTAGACATACACTTTGATACCAGTCCTTTAACGAAGTAGCCGCGTCGGGATGTCGTTTACTGAATTCCCGTAAAACTGGCCAGCTTAAAATTGCCATTACGCAGTTAACCAGAAACGCGGCCGTTGCCAGCCGCGTTTCAAAAATAGAAAGAAAATTTCGCTTTTGTAAACTCTAGCGAACCGAACGTGGGTCGGCAGCGCCGAGTTTGCGGGCGCGTACCACGTCACAGGCCAAGTACACGGCGGCCCGGAATGAAGAGGCGTCGGCCAGAAACTTGCCAGCCAGGCCGTAGGCGGTGCCGTGATCGGGTGAGGTGCGCACGACCGAGAGGCCCGCCGTGAAGTTGACGCCGCGCTCGAAGGCCATGAGCTTAAAGGGAATGAGGCCCTGGTCGTGGTAAAGCGAAAGGGTGGCGTCGAACTGCCGGAACTGCCCGGTGCCGAAGTAGCCATCAGCCGGGTAGGGGCCGAAGACGAGGTGGCCGTCGTGCTCAAATTGCCGGATGACGGGCGATACCACGTCGGCTTCCTCGCGGCCGAGCAGGCCGTTTTCACCGGCGTGGGGGTTGAGGCCCAGTACGGCGATTTTAGGCTTCAGAATGCCGAAATCCTGGTGCAGGGAGCGGAGCAACAGCTTGATCTTGGTGCGCAGCAGGTCGCTGGTGAGGCGCGTCGAAACGTCTTTGAGGGGCAGGTGGCCGGTGGCGGTGGCTACGCGCAGGGCCTGGTCCTCGTCCACGAGAAACATGAGGTTGTCGGCGGCCCCGAAGTAGCTGGCCAGGAACTCGGTGTGACCGGGAAAGCGGAAGTCGTCGGACTGCGTGTTCTCTTTGCTAATGGGCGCGGTGACTATCGCATCGAGCAGACCGGCCTTGAGGTCGCGGCTGGCGGCCAGCAGGCTCTCGCGGGCGGCCTGGCCGCTGGCAGGCGAAGGCTGGCCGGGCGTGAGGTGGAAATCCTCATCCCAGCACGTAACGGCGTTGAGGCGGCCGGGGGCGATGTCGGCCGCGTCGCGGAGCTGGCGGAAGGTGAGGGGCTCGGTATGAGGCTCGACCGGGAAATCGTCGAAGAGCGCGGTAGCGGTGCCGTAGACTACGGGCGTGCACTGCTGGAGCAGGCGTTCGTCGCGCAGCGTTTTATAAATGACTTCGGGGCCGATGCCGGCCAGGTCGCCCACGGAAAAGCCGAGGCGGGGTAGGGAAGGTTTGGAAGGGGAGGAGCTCATATAAGGAAAAGGCACCGGGCCGCCAGGCGAGCGAAAGGCTACGCGAGTGGACCAGTGCGGCTCAAAAGTAGCGCCGTGCGAGCGGGCGGCTTGGTATGTTGACTTATTGGAGCCATGTACCATGCAGCAAAGCACTGCACGTGCTGACGTAAGTCATGAGAGATGCTGCACGGCACTTAGCACGGCTCTTGGGTTTCTTGCAAGGAGCTACAGCTCTTGATAAAGCCAGGCCATCTGGCGAGCCGTGAGCCAGTCGGGTACGGCGGCCAGGGTGGCGTTGCGCAGCGGAGCCAGCCAGGGCGGGGTGAACTGCGCCAGCTGCCCCAGCCGCCGCGACTGCTCCACGATGCGGCGGGTGCGGGGGCGGCGCTGCCGGTCGAAGGCGCGGAAGGCGGCCGGCAGGTCGGTGGGGGCGGCGCGCAGGCAGCGAGCTAGCACGGCGGCATCTTCGACGGCCATGCCGGCCCCCTGGCCCAGGTTGGGGGTGGTGGCGTGGCCGGCATCGCCCAGCAGCAGCACCCGGTCGAAGGCGAGGCTGGCCAGCGGGGCCAGGTCGTAGAGGTCGCCCCAGAGTAGGTCGGCATCGGTGGTGGCGGCCAGCACCTGCGGAATGGGGGCGTGGAAATCGGCGAACTGGCGCTGCAAATCGGCTATTCGGTAGGCCTTAAAAATGGGGTTGTCGGGTGCGGGGCTGTTGATGCAGGCAAACCAGTAGAGGCGGCCATCGGCCACCGGTACCAAGCCGAAGCGCCCGGCGCGGCCCCAGGTTTCGCTGGAGCCGGTGGTGGGCAGGCCGGGCACCTGGGCCCGTACCACGGCCCGCCAACAGGTGTAGCCGGCGTAGCGCGGCTGGCTGGCCGGTAGCAGCTGCCGCCGCACCCGCGAGCGGATGCCATCGGCCGCCACCAGGGCCTCGGCGGTGGCCTGGGTACCGTTTTCGAAAAAGGCCGTGACGTGGGTGGCGGTTTGCTCGAAGCGGGCCAGCCGGTGCCCGAGCTGCACTACGCCGGGCGGTAGTGCCCGCAGCAGCTCGCGCTGCAAGTCGGCCCGGTGCACGGCCAGGTTGTCGTAGCCCAGCCGCGCCGTGAAGCCCGAGGTATCGGCTCGGTTCAGCACCCGGCCGCGCTCGTCGAGCAGGCGCACGGTGGTGAGGGGCGTGCCTACCGGCTGCACGGCATCGTGCAGGCCCAGCTCGTCGAGCGCCCGCATGGCGTTGGCCCCCAGCACCACGCCCGCCCCGATTTCACGCAGCTCGGCGGCTGCCTCGTACACGCGCACCCCGTGGCCGAGTTGCAGCAGCGCCTGGGCCGTGGCGAGCCCGCCGATGCCAGCCCCGATGAGAAGGAAATCAGCCATGAAACAGGATGCTGGGCGGGCATGCCCAATTTATCGATAGCGCAACTGGTTGAAGCCTAGTATTCGCGCGAGTTATTAACCCGGATGCGTTGGTGGCAGAAGCTACATTGCGGCCTTTCTGACAATCAAATCAATGGAATCGTCCTCGAGCCCGGCGTATTTATCCAAGTGGAAATCACAGCCGGGCTCGTAGTCGTCTTGGGCTAAGGTCAGGAGCTGAGCAGCCAGGGAAATTAAGCCATCTTTATTGGCTGTAATAATTACCCCATCGTGGCCTAAATCAACCTTTATTTCATGATTTCCAACCCAGGTAAAGGTGAAATCATAAGGGTTGTTAGGCAGTTCTAGCGTGACTTTCATAGCTAGTCCTTAGCAAGCTGCTTGGTCAGGAATTCGTACAGCAGCCGCACGCCCGTGCCCGTGCCACCCTTGCCGCGGTAAGAATCCGGGGCGGTCAGGTAGGCGGGGCCGGCGATGTCGAGGTGCAGCCAGGGCGTACCCTCGATGAAGCGCTCCAGAAATTTGGCGGCCGAGATGTGGCCGGCATCGCCCTTGCCGAGGTTGGAGAGGTCGGCAATGTCCGATTTCATGTGGTCGGCGTAGTCGTCCCAGAGCGGAAACTCGACCAGGCGCTCGTGCACGCGGTGGGCAGCGGCCAGCAGCTGGGCGGTGGTGTCGGCCTCGGCGGTACCCATCACGGCCGCGCCCTCGGTACCGATGGCCCGCACGGCGGCCCCGGTGAGGGTCGCCAGGTCAATCACTAACTCGGGGTGGTACTTCTTGGCGAAGCTCAGGGCATCGGCCAGCAGCAGGCGGCCCTCGGCGTCGGTGTTTTTAACTTCTACCGTGAGGCCCGAATGCATGGTGAGCACGTCGCCGGGTACGTAGGCCAGCCCGCCGGGGCGGTTGTCGGTGGCGGGCACCAGGCCGATAACGTGCAGCGGCACGTGGTTTTTAGCCAGGGCGTAGAGCACGCCGCCCACGGCCGCGCCGCCGGCCATGTCGCACTTCATCATGTCCATGCTGTTGGGCGTGGGCTTGAGGCTGAGGCCACCGGTGTCGTAGACTACGCCCTTGCCCACGAGCACGTAGGGGTGCTCGTTCTTGGCACCTTCGGGCTTCCATTCCAGGATGCTGAAGGTGGGCGGCTCGGGCGAGCCCAGGTTGACGGCCAGCAGGCCGCCCATGCGCAGGCTTTCGATGCGGGCAAGGTCAAGAATGTCGGTGGCGAAGCCAGCCTGGTCGCCAGCCTCGGCCAGGCGGTCGGCGAGTTGCTGGGCGTTGAGCTTGTTGACGGGAGCGTTGACGAGGTCGCGGGCAAAGGCCACGCCTTCGAGCACATGTTGCAGCTCAGTGGCCCGGGCCTCGGTGGCAGCCTCGCCCACTAGCGTAATGCTGGTGAGGGTCGGGGCCTGGCGCGACTTCTCATCCGTTTTGTAGCCCTCAAACTGGTAGGCCGAGAGAAACAAGCCTTCGGCCAGCGTGAGCGCCGCCTCGGCACTGTCGCTAAGATTATGCACAAAAACGGCGGCTGTCTTTTCTTTTTTCAGCAGGCCGTGCAGCTGGTGGCCAGCCTTGCGCAGGGCCTCCAGCTGCAAGTCGGCGGTGCGCTTTTTTTCGAGCACCACGAAGTAGTGCTGGTGCGAAAAGTGGTTGAGGCTGATGAGCTTCTGGTCGTCGGTCAGGGCCGTTTCTACGTAGTGGCGGGCCTCGGCGGATAGGTCGGTAACGGCGGCCTCGGGCAGCGTGGTGGTGCCCAGCGGCAGCACAAATACCTGGGTAGACTGGGCCGGCGCGGTAGCGGCGTGGGCAAGCGTGAGTGCCATAATCGGGATAAGAGGGGCTTAACTTTGGCGTGAAGGTATGGAAAACAGCGTGGCGCGACCACGCAAACGCACAATGGCGTACAAACGACTCACGGCGGGGTATTGTAGGATTTTCGGTGAGATAGCAGAAAACAATCCCGGCATCGGTGCCTACCTGTACGTCTTCCTGCCCGACGGTACGTCTTTCGACGAACTACAAAACTCCCTTGCCAGCTGCCAGGAAGATGCCCTGGAAGAATACGGCACTCCGCTGCACTGCTGGCAAGCGGCTCCCTCTGTTTTTAGATAACCCCCTCAGCATGCTGAAAAAGCTTTTATTCACGCTGCCGCTCCTCGGCTCCTCGCTGCTGGCCTCAGCCCAGCTCATGCAACCCAAAGAAGCCTTTACCCGCGCCGACTCGCTGCGCGGCGGGTACCCGGCCGAGCGCACCTGCTACGACATCAACTACTATCACCTCGACGTAAAGCTCGACATCGACCGCCGGTACATCAGCGGGTCTAACTTGTTTCGCTTCACGGCCACCCGCGATTTTACGCGGCTGCAATTCGACCTCTTCGCCAATCTTTCGGTGGATAAGGTGACGTACCACGGCCAGCCCGTGCCCTTCACCCGCGAGGCCAATGCCGTATTCGTGACCTTTCCGCAGCCCATCAAGCAGGGTAGCCGCGAGGAATTTACGGTTACGTATTCGGGCAACCCCACGGTGGCTAAGCGGGCACCCTGGGACGGCGGTATGGTCTTCGCCCGTGATACGACCGGTGCTCCCTGGGTGGCCACCGCCTGCCAGGGCGTGGGCGCCAGCATCTGGTGGCCGACCAAAGACCAGCAGGCCGACGAGGTAGACAGCATGCTCATCAGCGTGGCCGTGCCCAAGGGCCTGATCGACGTATCGAACGGCCGCCTACGCGGCACCAAGAAGCTGTCCGGCGGCTACACCCGCTACGACTGGGCCGTGAGCAATCCCATCAACAACTACGATGTGTCGCTGAATATAGGTAAGTACTCCCACTTCAGCGACGTGTACCAGGGCGAGAATGGCCCGCTCACGCTCGACTACTGGGTGTTGACCCAGAACCTAGACAAAGCCAAAAAGCAATTCACCACCAACGTCAAACCCATGCTCAAGAGCATGGAGGCGTGGTTTGGTCCCTACCCGTGGTATAAGGACGGCTACAAGCTCGTAGAAACCCCGCACCTGGGCATGGAACACCAGAGCGCCGTGGCCTACGGCAACCACTACCGCAACGGCTACCTGGGCCAGGACCGCTCAGCCACGGGCTGGGGCGATAAGTTCGACTTCATCATAATCCACGAAAGCGGCCACGAGTGGTTTGGTAACAACATCACCACCAAGGACATTGCCGATATGTGGGTGCACGAAAGCTTTACCTGCTACTCGGAAGGTCTGTTCGTGGAAACGCAGTACGGCAAGCAGGCGGGGCAGGAGTACCTGCACGGCCAGCGCCGCAACATTGCCAACAGTGGCCCCATTATCGGCATCTACGGCGTGAACAAGGAGGGCTCGGGCGACATGTACGACAAGGGAGCCAATACGCTCAACATGGTGCGCACGGTCATCAACGACGACACCAAGTGGCGCAGCATTCTGCGCGGTCTCAACAAGACGTTCTACCACCAGACCGTGACCGGCCAGCAGGTTATCGACTACATCAACCGGGAGTCGGGCCACGACTTTTCCAAAGTATTCGCCCAGTACTTGCAGCACACCGAGTTGCCGGTGCTGGAGATGCGCATGGAGAAAGGCCGCCTGCTGGGCCGCTGGATAGCCTCGGTGCCGGGCTTCGACCTGCCCGTGCGCCTGCGCGTGAAAGGCGGGGAGTACAAGTTTGTGACGCCCACCACCAAGTGGTCGGCCCTCGACCTGCCCGGGGCCACCCGCGACAACGTGGAGGTCGATACGTTTAACTACTACGTAGGCACGCTCATGGAATAGGTGGCCCAGCCAGTTGGCCCCGGCGATAGAGGTTGGCCCCGGGCCGTGGGGGGGGCAG
>CAJYVK010000314.1 GCA_913778455.1 uncultured Hymenobacter sp.
GCACCAGGTCGTTTTCGGTGCTATGGGGCTTGGAGGGCTCGAAGTAATACGTGCCGTTGGTGCCCATCTCGTGGAAATCGATGAGCACGTTGGGGTACCACTCGTGGTAGAAGGCCATGCGGGCACGGCTTTCGGGATGCACCAGGGCCAGCCAGTCGCGGTTGAGGTCGGTGTAGAAGTGGTTGGTGCGGCCGCCGGGCCAGGCCTCGGTATGCTCACGGTCGAGCGGGTCGGTCACGGCCGGCCACGACTTATTCTGGTCAAACCAGTGGCTGGCCCGGTCGCGGCCGTCAGGATTTTCGAGCGGATCGATGGTGACGACCGATTCGCGTAGCCAGCGCTGCGTTTCGGGGCTGCGCGAGGCCGTGAGGTAGTAGGCCAGCAACAGCGCCGCCTCGCTGCTGCTACTCTCGTTGCCGTGCACCCCGAAGTTGAGGCTTACCACCACGGGTAGCTTAGCATAATCAGGCGCGGGCCGGCTGGGGTCGGTGAGCCCCCGGCGCTGCTCGTGCAGCTGAGACAGATTCTGCTGATTTTCGGCGGCCGTAATAGTAGCCACGAGCTGCGGGCGCTCCTCGTAGGTAGTGCCGATAACGCGGGTACTTACCTTATCGGAAACCCGGTCCAGCTCGCGCAGGTAGGCCACGATCTGGTCGGAGCGCGTGTAGTGCGAGCCGATGGGATAGCCGAGGAATTGCTCAGGCGTGGGAATGGCGGGATCGAAATCCTCGGTTTTGGCGGCGGGGAAAAAGTAGCGGTTTTGGGCGGCGGCAGGCTGGGCGGCTAGGCCGAGGGCTAGCAGCGCGGTGGTTAGATAGGGCTTAGACATTCTTGTTTTAGAAGTAGTTGCTAGAACGCTTTTATTGGTCATCCCCCAGTTCTTGAAAAAATATTGGCTGCGCGGGCGATGTAACACCAAGCTCCAGCTTGGTGAATTGCTTGGCGAGCAAGGCCGGGCGCATCACCAAGCTGGAGCTTGGTGTTACACTTTGCAAGCCACTGCCCGGCTTTAATACCCTGGATTCTGCTCCAAGTCCGGGTCAGCCACGAGGTCGTTGTAAGGAATGGGAAATACCCATTTCCGAGTATCCGTCACGCCCAGCACGGCCCCGGCACGGCCGGTGCGCACGAGGTCAAACCAGCGGTCGGCCTCGAAGGCAAACTCCACGCGGCGCTCGTTTTCGATGGCTAGCAGCAGGTCGGCAGCCGTGGCAGCCGCGCTGGCGGGCACCCCGGCGCGGCTGCGCACGGCGTTGAGGTCGGCCAGGGCCAGGGGGAGCTTACCCTGGCGGGCGCGGGCCTCGGCCCGGATGAGGTACAATTCAGCCACGCGCAGTACGTAGCTGGGGTCGTCGCGCTGGGCCGAGCGGCTGTAGAGGTTGCCGTAAACGGCCGCCGCCCCGTTGATGGTGGTGCTGGCCAGCAGCGCCGAGCGGCCCCCGCCCACGGTGGGGTCATTGAGCAGCGAGATGGCCGCGGGCACCGGCTGAAAATTGTACTGCCCGCCCAAGGCGCTCGGAAACCAATTGTTCCACATGGTATTGGCATCGGCGTTGCTGTAGCTGATTTCCAGCACCGATTCCGAGGTGAGAAACGGGGCCGTGGAGAAGGCGCGGTAGGGCGTGACCAAGCCGTAGGCGCTGTTGCTCAGCACCTGGGTAGCGTAGGCTTCGGCGTCGGCCCACTGCTGGCGGTAGAGGTGCAGGCGGGCGCGCAGGCCGCGGGCGGTGGCCTTCACGGCGCGGTTGCGGGTGGTGGCGTCGGGCAACAGGGTTTCGGCCTGGGTGAGGTCGGCCAGCACCTGGTCGTAGGTGGCGGTCAGGGTGGCGCGGCGGGTGCCCTGGCCATTTTCCTTGCTGCGGGTGGGCGTGAGCACGAGCGGCACGCCGCCCCAGCCCCGCGCCAGGTCGAAATACGCCAGCGCCCGGATGAAGTAAGCCTCGCCCAGCAACTGGTTTTTCTCGGTGGTCGTTAGTAGCGGGTCACTAACGGCGGGCACGCCGGCCAGGATATTATTAGCCCCGTTGATGGCTTGGTAGATGTAGGTCCAGGTTTCGGCAATGAGCACGTTGTCAGCGCTAAGCGCGTTCTGGTCGATTTGCAGAAACTGGTTGAGCGTGCCGTTGAAGCGCACGTTGTCAGCGGGCAGAAAACCCAGCGTGGGCCAGTCGAGCTGGTAATAGTTCTGCACGCGGTCGTAGGCCCCGAGGGTGGCGGCGCGGGCGCTGGCGGCATCGGTGATAGCGCGATCGTCGGCGAGCTGCTGCACGGGCTGGGGGTCGAGCAGGCTTTTGCAGCTGCTAACCAGCAGCAGGGCCGCGAGCAGCGAGGCCTGGAAGTAAGAACGAAGGCCGGAGTAAGAGCGAGTTAGCATAACGAAAAGCAGATTAAAGCCCGACGGTAAGGCCCGCCTGGAAGGTGCGGGGCTGGGGCACGGTGGCCCAGTCGAAGTTTTTGGTGTTGGCCACGCCGCTCTGGGAATTCACCTCCGGGTCGAGGCCCGAGTAAGGCGTGATGGTGAAGAGGTTGAGCGCCTGCACGTACACGCGCAGCGAGCTGAGGTGCGCCGCCCCGACCACCGCTTTGGGCAGGGTGTAGCCCAGCGTGATGGTACGCAGGCGGATAAACGAGCCGTCTTCCAGGTAGCGGTCACTCAGGTTTTGCACCACGCCGCCGTAGTTGTTGCTCGCGGAGTTGGTAGTCAGGCGCGGAATATCGGTCACGTCGCCCGGCTTCTGCCAGCGGTTGAGCTGGTCGGCCAGGTAGCCGATATTGCTCTGGGTACCGCCGTGGACGAGGAAGAAGCGGTTCATGTTCATGATTTTAGCTCCCTGCTCGAAATACAGGTTGAAGCCGAAATCCACGCCGTTCCAGGTGAGGGTATTGGTCACGCCGCCGAAATAATTGGGCCAGGCGTTGCCCACGAGCTGGCGGTCGGCCACGGTTAACTGCCCATCGCCGTTCACGTCCTGGTACTCGGCATTGCCGTTTTCGGGGTTCACGCGGGTCTGGTGGTAAAGCCAGAACGAGTAGAGCGGGGCGCCTTCTTCGAGCCGGAAGATATCGCGCGAGCCGGCCGTAATGGGCGCGGCCAGCTTCTCCACCCGGTTCACGTTGCGGGCCAGGTTGAAGGTAGTGCTCCATTGCACGGCGCTGTTATTGACCCAGTTGGCAGTCAGTTGCGCCTCAATACCCTTGTTGCTTACCGCGCCGTAGTTCTGCAACTCGGAGGCGAAGCCGGTTTTGCGGGGCACGGGCACGTTGAGCAGCAGGCCAGTAGTGGCTTTGTCGTAGTAATTCAGCTCCAGGGCCAGGCGGTTTTTGAGCACGGCCACGTCGATGCCCGCGTTCCACTGCCGGGTAGTTTCCCAGCTCAGGTCGGGGTTGGCGAGCTGAAAGGGCGCGGTACCGGGCAGGTCGAGGTAGTTGGCCCCGCCCTGCACGAGTCCCCGGGCGGCGAAGTCGCCGATACCGTTCTGGTTGCCGGTGCGGCCGAGGCTGGCCCGCAGCTTCAGCTCGTCAAACACGCCCAAGTCCTTGATAAACTGCTCCTCCCCTAGCCGCCAGCCCAGGCCCACGGCCGGGAAATAGCCCCACTTATTATTAGTACCGAAGCGCGACGAGGCATCGGCGCGGGCGCTCAGGTCGGCCGTGTAGCGGTCTTTGAAGCTGTAGGTGACCTTGCCGAAAAACGACACAAGCCCGGCCAGCGAGCGGCTCGACGAGCCGGTTTGGGTGGCCGCCGAGGCGATGGTCGTCAGGTCGTTGCTCGGAAACTGCTGGCCCAACAGGCTCGTGCGCTGGAAGGTATTGCGTTGCAGAGTGTTACCTACCACCGCTTGTAGGGCGTGGTTTTCGCCGAAGGTGGCGCGGTAATTCAGCGTCTGCTCGTTGAGCAGGGTGATGTCGCGCGAGAGGTACGAGGCCGCCGTGCCGCGCGGCTGCCCGGCCAGAATGAGCGTGTTGTTGAAGTTGTTCTCGTACATGTCGTTGAAGTCGATGCTCCAACTTGAGCGCAGCGTCAGGTTCGGCAGAAATTTATACTCGCCGTACACGTTCGAAATCACCCGCGTACCCACCGCGTCATTATTCAGGTTATTGATGAGGGCCAGGTGGTTATCGAAGCTCCCGTATTTGGCGTAGGAGCCGTCGGGGTTGTAAATCGGCAGGTTGGTGCGCGGAAACAGGGCCGAGTTGATGACGCCCACCGGGTTGTTGTCGTTGCTGCTCACGTTGCGCTGGGTGCGCGTGAGGGCCGTGCTCGTCCCGATGCGCAGCTTGTCGGTCACGGTGTTATCGAGGTTGACCCGGAAGCTGAAGCGGTCAAACTTGCTGGGCCGCACTATCGATTCCTGGCCGAAGTAGCCCGCCGCCAGGTAAAATTGCGTTTTGTCGCTGCCCCCGGCCGCCGACAATTGGTAGCTCTGGGTGTGGGCGCGCCGAAATACGTCGCTCAGGCGGTCGTAGGTCGGCTGCTCCTCGGGCAGGCCCCGGCCACCGGAGGCTACCGAGCGGTAGGGCAGCAGCGCGGGGTTGCCGCCATCGTTGAGAAAGCGCTCATTTTCCAGCGTCGCCAGCTCGGGACCGGTTACTAATTTATACGTCTTCGGCGCTTTCGAAGTGGCCTGGTAGGTATCCAGGGTAATGCGCGTTTTGGTATTGGCCTTGCCGCGCTTGGTTTGAATGAGGACCACCCCGTTGGCCCCCCGCGAGCCGTAGATGGCCGTAGCGTTAGCGTCCTTCAGGATTTCAATACTTTGAATATCAGCCGGATTAATATCCGCGATAGGGTTCGACGACACCTGATTACCCAGGCCGGTGGCGACCAGGTTGGTATTGTTGATAAACACGCCATCGACCACGTAGAGCGGGTCGTTGCTGGCATTGACCGAGTTGCTGCCCCGGATGCGAATGAAGATGCCGCCGCCCGGCACCCCCGAGTTGGCCGACACCTGCACGCCCGGGGCACGCCCCTGCAAGAGCTGGTCGGGGCTGGCGGCCGGCACGTCCTTGATGGCCGCGCCCTGCACGGTCGAAATGGCGCTGGTGAGCGTGCGGCGGTTTTGCTCGCTGTAGCCCGTCACCACTACTTCGTTGAGCTGCTGCACGTCGGTGGGCAACGCCACGTCGAGCGAGCCGGTCCCTACTTTCACCTCGCGCTTGGCGTAACCTACCGCGCTGATAATGAGCGTTGCGCCGGGGGCTACCCCGGGCAGCGAAAACCGGCCCTCGGCATCGGTCGAGGCTCCTTGGGAAGTACCTTTCACCACCACCGTAGCCCCCGGCAGCGGGGTGTGGCTGTCGCCATCGGTAACGGTACCAGCGGCCGGGGGCACGCCGGTAGTTTGGGCCGCCGCTAGGCCAGCCTGGCTTAGCAACAGGGCAGCCACGGCCGCCCGCCCCAGAGTAAGGGTAGTCTTTTTCATGAAATAACGAGAAGGGAAGGCTGGCCGGGCCGCGTGGGCGCAGTGAGCCGGGGCGGCCTATTCATAGCCAGCCAAGCAGCACCCATTTGCGCGGGGCAATACCAGCGAAGAAGAGATAGCCGGAGGCCCGCCCGCCGCTCGTGCACAAGCAGCCGGTCAGGTTCCGAAGAGTATCCGTAGAGAAAAAAAGCCAGCGCTTCGCGAACGAATGCACTAGGTGACAGCCGCTTCTGCGCGACTAGCTGGCCCGCTGAGCAGGCACGCCTCGGCCAGCCCCGCTAGCTTTAGCGTTGAAAAACGGCAAACCCGAACTGTAAGGCAGACGACGCGCTACACCTCCGGCTTGCCTAGCGCATACACGCGCCAGCCAGCGGCCGACAACACGGGCGCAGGGAGCCTGAGAGGGTAAGCGAAACTTGGGGGAGGAAAAAAGTATCCACGGCAGCTCGTTTTTATATGGTCAGGACTTGGCACCATTCCACTGGGTGGGGGTTGCCGGCGGTTCATCGAGCCTGTCTCTCCGCGCCTCTGTATAAAAACCTTCCTGTCGTCAGCAGGGGGTTGGTGGGTCAAAGGTAAGAGCCTCTTTTTCAGAAAAGCAACTTATTTTTTCACTTTCGCTTCACCGTGCTCCCTAATGAACTGAGCCCGACCGCAATGAAAAAACAGTTTACGCCTTCCCCCAGCACAGTCGGGCTCGGCCCGAACAATAAAGATCTTAACCCTATATAACTTATTGATCCATAAAACAATAACCACCCTATCAGTAATATGTTCCGACTCAATTTGCTTGAAAGCCTGCCGCGTGTCGGCCAGCGAACGTGGTCGCGACGGGCACCCGTAGCTGGCCTGCCTCGGCAAGCTCACGCAGGTGGTCGAGGTCGGGCACGCTGGACTGGGCCATTACGTGCGGAAAATAGATGTCCACGCTAGTTGATAGCACGCAAAAGCCCCGGCTGCGCGGGGCAGTCGGGGCTTTTCTGTTGTAAATGAAGGCCTGCCGGGCTAGCTAATCCACTTGAACTTGTACTCCAGCTTGGGCACCGCCATGCGGTCGCTCACGCGGCGCAGTCGGGCGGGCAAGGCCATGACGTAGTCGCGGGCCTTTTCGGCGGGGCCGGTGAGGCCGGTGCGGTCGGCAATTTTCCACTCGCTGATGAGCGTGTCGAGGATATCGGTATAATCGGCGCTGGTGTACACGCCGATGCGCTGGGCAGCGTCGGTGAAGTGCCCGAACGTCTTGCCCATTTCCACCCCAAACTCGCGCATGTAGTGGGCGGGCATCACGATTTTCTTGCGCATCATGTCCTCGAAGGCAATCATCATCTCGCTGGGGTCCAGCTCGAAGATCTTGTCCACGAAGGTTTTGTAGGCGCGGGCGTGGCGGTTTTCGTCGCCGGCAATCATGCCGCAGATTTTCGACAGGCCATCGTCGCCGGCCTGGCGGGCCAGCTGGCCCACGCGGCGGTGCGACACGTTGGTAGCCATTTCCTGGTAGCTCGTGTACACGAAGGAGCGGTACGGATCGTGGGCCGTACCGAGGTCAAAGCCGTCGTTGATGAGGTGTTGGGTTGAAAACTCAAACTCGCGCATGTTCACCCGACCACAGAGGTAGAGGTAGCGGTTGAGCAGGTCGCCGTGGCGGTTTTCCTCGGCCGTCCAGCCCCGAATCCACTGCGCCCAGCCGTTGTCGCGGTCGCGGTTCAGGTCGTCAAGCTCGTGAAACCAGGCTTCGTAGTTGGGTAGTGCCTCCTCCGTAATGGTGTCGCCAATGAGCACGGCCAGCAGGTCGTAGCTCAGTCCTTCGGCTTTCTGACGCAGCTCCTTTACTTCGTCGAAGAAGGTATCGCGGCGTGAATCGGGCAGATAATCAGCTGGCTGCCAGCTATCCTCTACTTTTTTCAGGAAACCGTAAATATTATCTTTAAGATAACCTTCGAGCTGTTGGAGCACCTCGCTGCGCGAAATGAGAAGGTCGTTGGAAAGCATCATAGGAATAGAGGCACTGCATATGAGAAGGCAGTGAATGAACATACGAAGGTCCGATTTTAGTTGGCTGCGAGCGGTACATGATTAGGGCATTTTGGCTAAATGCCGCTAGGCAGTGGGCATGTCGGCATACTTCAGCAGCGGTAAATACCGCTGTAACCCCAAGCCCCGGCTTAGTCTGACACCTCACGGCTAAGCAATACTCAGACGCAACGTCTTTATAATCGGCACTGTCTGGACATGCCCCTCCCAGACGTTCGTCATGCTGAGCTTGCGAAGCATCTCCGCTGGCCAAGTTGGCTCGTGTGAGCAGGATAAGATGCTTCGCAAGCTCAGCATGACGGATGCCCAAACTGCGAAGGTCTTTTGGGTCTGCTACCTTCTCACCCTGCTTGCGTGATTAGCAGACCCAATGCTTGCGTCAAATTTTTCGCCTCGGGAAGAATGCCATACTAAAGATACTCACTATCAATAACAAGCCTAATTTTAGTTCATATTATTTGCTAAAAAATCCCGCTACTAAGGAACAATTTACTAAAAATAATAGTAATTTTGACAGCAGTTAACCACCCCCCGCCACCCAGGGGCCCCGGCCCCGCCTAGCCCCCTCCTCCTCCATGATTACCGCACTCTATCGCCACGGCGACGTTTTGATTGGGGCCGTGCCCGCGCTACCGGCCGGAGCCGTACCGCAAGCCGGCCTAGTGCTGGCCCACGGCGAAGTCACGGGCCACGCCCACCGCATCCGGGAAGCGGGGGTGGCGGGGCTGTTTCGGCACGGGGGCACGCTGTACTTGCGCGTCAGCGCACCCACGGC
>CAJYVK010000315.1 GCA_913778455.1 uncultured Hymenobacter sp.
GCTTACGAAATAGTTAAGCTCGAAAATCAGCACCAGGAAGTGGGGGCCGGCATGGTGGGCGAGTTGCCCGAGGCGCTGAGCCCGGCAGCCTTCCGCCAGCACCTCAAGGCTGCGCTGGGGGTGCCGGTGGTGAAGTATACTTCTTTCGAAAACGCCATCAAGAAAGTGGCGCTGTGCGGCGGCGCGGGTAGCTTCCTGACCGGCGCGGCCGTGGGGGCCGGGGCCGACGCCTACGTGACCGGCGATGTGAAGTACCACGAGTTTTTCGCCCCCGAGGGCCGGCTGATGCTCTGCGATGTGGGTCACTTTGAGAGCGAGCAGTTTACGGGCGAGATTTTTAGAGATTTGCTGCTGGCGCGGTTCGGTCGTACTTTTGCGGTCTTATTCGCTGAAACCCCCACGAATCCCGTTCAGTATGACTGCTAATTCTGCCGCCGTGGCAAATCCGGCCGACGCGCCTATTTCCGCCAAGCTCGAAGCTTTGCTCAACCTGCAACGCATCGATTCGCAGCTTGACGAAATCCGGCGCGTGCGCGGCGACCTGCCCGAGGAAGTACGCGACCTCGAAGATGAAATCGCCGGCTACGAGGCCCGCGTAAAGCGTTTTGACGAAGAAATCTCCGGTCTGCAAGACCAAATCAAGCAGCGCAAAGCCGCTACTAAAGAAGCCGAGGGCCTGATCAAGCGCTACGAGGAGCAGCAAACCAACGTACGCAACAACCGTGAGTACGAGGCCATTGCCAAAGAAGTAGAGCTGCAGCGTCTCGAAATTCAGATTTCGGACAAGAAAATCAAGGAGGCTCAGTACCTCATCGACCAGCGCAACACCGAGGCCAACGGCACCCGCCAGCGCCTCGACGAGCGTCGCAAGGACCTCGACACCAAGAAAAGCGAGCTCGATACCATCGTCGCCGAAAACGAGGCCGAGGAAAAGCAGCTCATGACCGAGCGCGAGACCGCCATCCAGCCCGTCGAAAACCGCCTGCTGACGGCCTACGACCGCATCCGGGGCAACATGCGCAACCGCCTGGCGGTCGTGCTCGTGCGCCGCGATGCTTGCGGCGGCTGCTTCAACACGGTGCCCCCGCAGCGCCAGGCCGACATCATTTCGCACAAGAAAATCATCGTGTGTGAGCACTGCGGCCGTATCTTGGCCGACGTAGAAGGCAAACAGTCAGCCAACTAACGGCTGGGGTGTTTGATTGAGCAAAAAGGAACGGCCTTGGTCGTTCCTTTTTTGTTGAGTTAGCATATGGCTGTTATCTCCGCAGGTGGTACCCGATTTTTCCGGCGAGCGCGGCTGGCGCTGGCTGGCCTGGCCCTGCTGTGCGCGAGCCTGGGCCGGGCTAGCGGGGCGGCGGGCCAGGGCCCGGAAAGCGAGCTGACCGGGAGCGCGATGCCCGTCCCGGTGCTATCCCCCACCGCCAGCCGGGCCTACGCCGAATTGCTCAAGCTGAAGGTGAGTACCTGCCGCCAGGTACTGGCTTCCGAGCCGGCCGGTGCGCCCGGCACCCTGCTGGTAGCCGACTGCGCCGACTTCGTGGAGCTGTTCATCAGCCAGGATGCCGGCCGCTACGAGGCCACCCTCGCGGCCCAGGACGACCGGCTAGCTCAGTTGGACCACGCCCCCGCCGGGGCCCTGCGTGATTACGCCCGGGCCGAAATTCGCCTGCACCAGGCGCTGGCGCAATTGGCGTTTCGCCACGAGGTCCGCGGGGCCTGGAACCTGCGCCAGGTGGCGCTGCTGACCCAGGAAAACGTGGGGCGCTACCCGGCGTTCGTACCCATGCGCAAAACGCTGGGCTTGTGCCAATTCGGCATCGGCTCCCTGCCCGAGGGCTACCACTGGCTCCTGCGGCTGCTGGGCCTGCGCGGCAGCGTAGAAGAGGGCTTGCAGAACCTGGGCCGCGCCGCCGCCCAGCCCCACGACTTTCAGCCGGAAAGCCAGATTTTGCTGGCCCTCATTCGGGAGTCATACTATAAAAAGGGCGACGAGAGCCTGGCTTTGGTAACCCGGCTGGCCCGCGAGCAGCCCGATAATCTACTGTTCAGCTACTTGGTTATCAGCCTGCATAAGCGCCAGCACCACGGCGAGGCGGCGCTGGCTGCCTACCGCATCCGGCCCACCGGCCCCGCCTACCTGCCGCTAGCCTACCTGCACCACCTCGTGGCCGACCTGCTGCTTTACCGGGGCGACTACGCCGCCTCCACTGCCGCCAACCTCCAGTTTTTGCGGGAATTTAGGGGCGAATACTACCGCAAGGACGCGGCGTTTAAGCTCTACCTGGCCGCTTGGCTGGGCGGTGCGCCGGCGGCCACGGCCGAGCGATACCGCCAGCAGATTAATCTGACTGGCCCGCTTACCATCGAGGAAGATATTTACGCCCAGCGCTTTTACCACGACGCGCAGTTGCTCAACCCCACCCTCACCCGCGCCCGCCTGCTCACTGACGGTGGCTACTACGCGCAGGCACTGAGCATATTACAGCAAGTCAGGCTGACCGCCGCCTCGCCCGTGCGTGACCGCCTGGAGGCCCCCTACCGCCGCGCCCGCGTGTGGCAGGGTCTGGAGCGCTCCGACTCGGCCCGACTCGATTATCTGCGCACGCTGCGCCTGTCGGCCCGGCTGGGTGAGCCGCCCTACTACTTTGCCCCGCAGGCGGCATTACAGTTGGGCTACCTGGCCCTGGCGGCGGGCCAGCGGGCGGCCGCCAAAGGATACTTTACGCAGGCGATGGCCTATCCCAAGCACGAGTATAAAAACAGCACCGACCAGAAAGCCAAGCTGGCTCTGCGCGGGCTGTAGCAAGAAATTATGTTGACCATCCCGCTGGCCGAGTTGCCCGCCGATTTTCGCGCTCGTGCCTTGCAGTGGGCGGCGCAGTTTGCCCACTGCGCCTACTATGAGCACAACGACTTGCAGGCGTCGGCCGCCGGTACCTTCAACCGGCTGCTGGCCGTGGCGGGCTCCACCGCCGCAGTGCCCACCAGCCTGGCCGACTTACCGGCCTACCTAGCCCAGCCAGCGGCACTCCCGCACTGCGGCTTCGTCACCTATGACCTCAAGAATGAGCTGGAAGCCCTCCGCAGCCAGAATTTTTCGGGCTTGAGCTGGCCGACGATGCATTTTTTCCGGCCCGCCACCTGCCTGCGCTGGCACGCCGACTCCCTGGAAATAACCGGTGCTACCGAGGGCGTCCTCGCGGCTATTCTGGCCACGGCCATCCCGGCGGCCGCTTTCCCCACCGTACCCCCGTTGCGCCCCCGCCTGTCCCGGGCCGATTACCTGCGGGCGGTCGAAAGCGTGCGCGAAGATATTCTCAACGGGGAGGTCTACGAATTGAACCTGTGCCAGGAATTTTACGCCGAAGGCGTACGGCTCGACCCCGTGGCTACGTTCTGGCACCTCAACGAAGCCTCGCCCGCGCCTTACGCGGGGTTTCTGCGGCACCATGATCACTACCTGCTCTGCGCCTCGCCCGAGCTGTTCATGGCGAAGAGAAAGTCGCTTATCGAGTCGCAGCCCATCAAAGGGACCCGTCGGCGCGGGGCCACGCCGCCCGACGACGAGCGGCAGCGCCTTGCCCTGCTGCACGACGAAAAGGAGCGCGCCGAAAACCTGATGATCGTGGACCTCGTGCGCAACGACCTCGCCCGCGTGGCCCGCACCGGAACCGTGCGCGTACCCGAACTATTTGGCACCTACGGCTTTCAGCACGTGTGGCAACTGATTTCGACGGTGCAGGCCGAGCTGCGGCCCGCGGTCGATTTGGCGGCAATTCTACGTGCCACCTTCCCGATGGGCTCCATGACGGGCGCCCCCAAAATCAGGGCCATGCAGCTCATCGAGCAGTACGAGGCCAGCCGGCGCGACCTTTACAGCGGTAGCTTCGGCTACGTGCTGCCCAGCGGCGATTTTGACTTCAACGTGGTGATTCGCAGCCTCCAATACCGCGCCGATACTGGCTACCTCAGCCTGCAAGTGGGCTCGGCCATCACCTACGACTCGGTACCGGAGCAGGAGTACCAGGAATGCCTGCTCAAAGCGCAGGGGGTGTTGCAAGCGCTAAGAACATCTATCATTTAACAGGTAGCATTTAACAGCCTTGCTGGCGGTGGTCAGAGAATAAAGCTGTTTAAAAAGCCCCTGCTCTACAACATCTGTCATGCTGAGCTTACCGAAGCATCTCGCCCGCTTCCTCTAGAGGCGCGAGCGAGATGCTTCGGCAAGCTCAACATGATAGGACGTGTTTAAATGAGGAGGTCTCCTCATTCTCTAACTACCGCCAGCAAGGCTGTTAAATGCTAAATGTTAACTGTTAAATGAACCGGCTGTCTGTCATTCTGTCATTTCCCGGCGCTATTTTGTATCTTTGTTACGGCCTGGCTCCTAGCCTCAGGTCTATTGCCTGCTATGTCTCAACCGCTCATTACCTTAGATTTTCTCGATAAGGCACCCGCTGCCGAGGCCGCCCTGCCCGCCGACGTGCGCGTGAGCGCCGCCACCCGCACCGGGCGGGCCCGCAAGCTGTACATCGAGAGCTACGGCTGCCAGATGAATTTCTCCGACTCCGAAATCGTGTCCAGCATCCTGGCCGACGAGGGGTTTGATACCACCGAGGACGTTACCACGGCCGACCTCGTGCTGCTCAACACCTGCTCCATTCGCGAGAAGGCCGAGCAGACTGTGCGCATGCGCCTCAAGCAAATCAACTCGCACAAGAAGCGCCGGCCCGGCATGCTCGTGGGCGTGCTCGGCTGCATGGCCGAGCGCCTGAAAAGCAAGTTTTTAGAAGAGGAGAAAATCGTGGACCTCGTAGTGGGTCCCGACGCCTACCGCGACTTACCCCAGCTTATCTCGCAGGTTGATGGCGGTCAGAAGGCCGTGAACGTGCTGCTGAGCCGCGAGGAAACCTACGCCGACATCACGCCCGTGCGCCTGAATTCCAATGGCATTACGGCCTTCATCAGCATTATGCGCGGCTGCGACAACATGTGCTCGTTCTGCGTGGTGCCCTTCACCCGGGGCCGCGAGCGCAGCCGCGACGCCCACAGCATCGTGCAGGAAGCCCGCGACCTCGTGGCCGCTGGCTATAAGGAAGTTACCCTACTGGGCCAGAACGTGGATTCTTACAAGTGGGCCAGCACCGACGGCACCGAGCACGTCAACTTCGCCCAGCTCCTGGAGCGCGTGGCCCTGGTGAGCCCGGCGCTGCGCGTGCGCTTCTCCACCTCGCACCCCAAGGACATTACCGACGAGGTACTGCACACGATGGCGCGCTACGACAACATCTGCAAGTACATTCACCTGCCGGCCCAGAGCGGCAACTCGCGGGTGCTGGAACTGATGAACCGCACCTACGACCGCCCTTGGTACGAGGAGCGCGTACGGGCTATCCGCCGCATTCTGGGCGACGACTGCGCCATCTCGACCGATATGATTGCCGGTTTCTGCTCCGAAACCGAGGAAGAGCACCAGGACAGCCTGAGCCTGCTCGACTTCGCGCAGTACGACATGGGCTATAACTTCTTCTACTCGGAGCGCCCCGGCACCCTGGCCGCCCGCAAGCTCGAAGACGATATCCCGCTGGAAACCAAGAAGCGTCGCCTCCAGGAAATCATCGACCGCCAGCAGTTGCACGCCCGCTCCCGCTACGCCCGCATGGTGGGCAAAGTACACCGAGTGCTGGTCGAAGGCCCCAGCAAGCGCTCGGCTGAGCACCTCAGCGGCCGCAACAGCCAAAACCAGGTAGTCATCTTCCCAAAACAAAATTTCCAGAAAGGCGACTACGTACAAGTACTGGCGACCAGTACGACGGGCGCGGCGCTGCTGGGCGAGGCAGTGTAGACTGCTTCCGCCGTGAACATGCTATCCCTAGGAATAAGCTGGCCGCGCATTGCGCTACTAGCCGGCCTATTGCTCTATCTGCTGCTGCGCAAGGCTCGCGCCCGGGCGCGAAGGCATTAAAAAGTAGTATTTCCTTGACCAACCAAGAAATTCAATCCATCAAGCAGCGCTTCGGCATCATCGGCAATGCGCCGGCGCTGAACTACGCCATTCAGGTGGCCGCGCAGGTTGCGCCCACCGACATGACCGTGCTCATTACCGGGGAGAGCGGGTCGGGTAAGGAATCGTTTTCCAAGATTATCCACGCGCTTTCGCCCCGCAAGCACGGGCAGTTTATTGCCATCAACTGCGGTGCCATTCCGGAAGGCACCATCGACTCGGAGCTGTTTGGCCACGAGAAGGGGGCTTTCACGGGGGCCAACGAGGCGCGCAAGGGCTATTTTGAGGTAACCGACGGCGGCACCATCTTCCTCGATGAGATTGCCGAGATGCCGCTGGGCACCCAGGCCCGCCTGCTGCGTGTGCTCGAAAACGGTGAGTTCATCCGCGTGGGCTCCAGCAAGGTACAGAAAACCGACGTGCGCGTGGTCGCCGCCACCAACGTGAACCTACTCGACCGCGTGCAGGCCGGCAAGTTCCGCGAAGACCTCTACTACCGCCTGAATACGGTGCCCATCACGGTGCCCCCGCTGCGCGACCGGGGCGACGATATCTACCTGCTGTTTCGCAAGTTCACCGCCGACTTCTCAGAAAAGCACCGGGTGAAGCCCATCAGCCTCACGCCCGAGGCGGTGCGGCTGCTCACGCGCTTCCGCTTTCCCGGCAACATCCGGCAGCTCAAGAACCTAGCCGAGCAGATTTCGGTGTTGGAGCTTGACCGCGAAGTCGATGCCACCCGGCTGGCTACTTACCTGCCCGCCGCCCAAACGTCGCTGCTGCCGGCCTTGGTGCCGGGCGGCGCGGCGGGCGGCGATTTCGGCTCGTACTCGGAGCGCGACATTCTGTACCGGCTGCTGTTCGACATGCGCCGCGACATGACCGACCTCAAAAAAGTGGTGCTGGAGCTGGCCACCGGCAACCGCCCCGCCACTGCCGAAGCCCAGGAGCTGCTGCGCCAGAACAGCCACCTGTTCAACAACCTGAGCGAGGCTGCCCCCTACGCCGGCCCCGAGAATCCGGCCGAGGCCGGCAGCGGCTACTACCTGCCCGCCAGCCCCGCCGCGCCGCTGCGGGTCGATGTTTCGGCCCCTACGCCTTACGCCGACGACGATGACCTCGACCACACCGAGGACATCTCGCACGAAACCGAAGAAGAAACGCTGTCGCTCGATGCCATTGAGAAGGAAATGATTCTCAAGGCCTTGAAAAAGCACCATAATAAGCGCAAGTACGCCGCCCAGGATTTGGGCATTTCGGAGCGTACGCTGTACCGCAAGCTCAAGCAATATGACTTGGAATCGGCTTAACTGCACGCGCCGCCGGGCGCTGGGCCTGCTGGCATTGCCCGTGCTGCTGCTGTGCGGCGGCTGCGGCGTGTACTCGTTCAACGGAACCAACATCGACCCTTCGGTCAAGACGTTTTCCATCCAGACCTTCCAAAGCAACGCACCCAACGCGCCGGCTTACCTCGCGCAGCGCTTCACGGAAGATATCAAGGACTACTTTCAGCGCAATACCACGCTGAAACTGGTACCCCGCGATGGCGACCTGCAATTTGAGGGTGCCATCGCGGCTTACGACTTTGCCCCCGCCCAGATTCAACAGACGGGCGGCCTGCCGGGCGCCGGGGCCAACCGCCTCACCATCCAGGTGCAACTGCGCTTTACCAATACCAAGGACACCAAGCAGGATTTCGAGCAAACCTTTCAGAGCCAGAAGGATTTTCCCTCGACCCAGGATATTGCCACGGTCAACAACGACCTGGCTTCGGTCCGTGAAATCACGCGCAACATCATTAGCGACATGTTCAACAAGTCGGTTGCCAACTGGTAATTGGCCTTGTTCGCTTCGTAAAGCTGCTGAACCTACCCCACTAAAAGCCTTCCTTTGCGGGAAGGCTTTTTTATTGGCTTCAAGGATTAATTACGCACGCTCTTCTACTTGCTTGACACCCATCTACCAACGGCCATTTTGAACTCACTACCCACGTCTCCACTGCTTTCACTCGCTGCTGCCTACGCGGCCTTCTGGCGTTGGTTTGCCCAGCGGGAAAGTGTCTACTTCCGCGCGGTGCAGGAAGGAACTCAGATTCAAGAAGCCTTTTTTGACGATCTCGCCCCGGCGCTGGACGACGTGAAGGCTGGCTTGTTTTTTCAGGCGGGAATGACGGACGCTCAGACTGCCGAATTGGTCATCTCGGCGGAGGGCGCGCTTGAGAACATCGTCTTTGCCGAGGAGTTGGTTGCCGCCGCGCCCGCGCTGGCGAGGTGGAAATTCACGGCGCTAAAGGAAGCCGTGCCGGACATCGAGCAAATCGCCGTCCACATGGCAGATTACACGTTTAGCACCCGTAACATTCACTTTTACCCAGACGACGAAGCCGCCTATCCCGACGAGATCGCCATCACGGTAACGCACACCGACCTCACGGAGGAAAACCACGCCACCGTCGAGAACGGCACGCTGATTTTCCTGGATACCTACCTGGGCGAATTGGCCTTTGCTACGCTGGTAGACCAAGTAACCATCGTGCAGGAGTCGCTGGCGCAACAGCCGCTCGTACCCATCACCAAGCTGCGCGATTTCCTGATCTGGCGGCAGAAGGAATTCATCGAAAAGTATTCCGGGCTGCGCCACGAGGAGGAGAACGATATCTACACCTCGTTCACGGCGGAGCGCACGGATGGGCAAGCCCTCGTGGCTATCCTCAACACCGACCTATTGGCGTGGGACGCCAAGGCCTCCCATCCCTGGGTACTCGTAGTTACCGCTACCTACGACGGAGAACAGACCAATGGCATGCCCGATGAGGAAACCTACCAGCTTCTCGACCAAATTGAAGACGAGCTTATTGCCCACTTACCCAGTTCCGAAGGCTTTCTGAACGTGGGGCGCCAAACCGGCGTGGGTAATCGGGAAATGTACTTTGCCTGCCGTGATTTCAGAAAGCCCTCAAAGGTGCTCTATCAATTCCAGACCCGTTACGCCGACACCCTTGCGCTCGACTATTCCTTGTACAAAGACAAGTATTGGCGGACCTTCGAGCGGTTTACCGATTAATTCGGAGTAGCGCAGCGGCAGGGTTAGCAATCTATTCGCCCGACGCACCAGCTTACATACACCCCTCCCACCACACCGAAGCAGAACAAGCCACCGCCCTCCCATATGCTGAAACGCTACGCGCCCCTTGCCTTGCTAACGTTCTTCTCGTGCCAGGAACAGCCGCCTGCGGACCAGGCCGACCGCTTGGGCGTGCCCGTAGAGCACATCATCGCCACGCGGGATCAACGAGTGCGGCGGGCACAGTCGGAGGCGTACTGCCGCGCCCACGGGGTGCCCTACTATAAAAATCCAACCGCGCTGTTTACGGACTCCGAAGCTGAAGCGACCTTGCGCACGCAGGACCAAGTGGTAGACCGGGCGCTCGCGCTGTGCTTCATCGGCCTCAAGAGTGAGGGCATGCCCTCCGAACAGCTGGCTGCCATCGATAAAGACTACCACATTTCGGCTAAGCTTACTCCCGAGGAACGCGCCTACGTTACCGCACTACACCCCACCGAGCAGCAGCAGACTGATGCCAACTGGCGCTACGAAGGGCTGCACGTGCTGCTGTGGGCCCTGGGCTACGTACCCACCCTCGCCTACCCCGACCGCATGTGCAAGGTGGCACCCGATGTAAAAGTCATCCACGATTTAACGGAGGCGCAGTTCCGGCAGCACGCCCGGCTGCGCAGCAAGAAGGAAGTACTCGACCAAGCCGACCTCATCCTCCGCCTAGACTGGGCGTGCACCGAGGCCCGCTTAAAGAAGGAAGCCCCGCCGGGTGAATTGAATAGTGAAGTAGTAACCGAGCGCCACCACGCACTGAACTGGCTGATAAAGTACGGCAACCAGGACTACGATAATGTGACTACGGATACGTGATTAAGGGGCTGTCAAGAAAGTCACTATTCGACCAAGCGAGCCGAACGTTGCGTACGGTTGTATAAACGAACATCTTGCCGCCAGCTGCATTCTACCGCCTATCTAGTGCCCACCGTACCAGCAATAGTGAGGTAGCTACCGGCGTACCGATTGGGCAAAACGGTCTCCCACTGAGGCGATACCCCATGACTATGCCCGCTAGACAATTCCCCTATGCCGGATGACACTACAGTTTCCCATGAGTCCAGCTGAATTAATCGCCGCCATTCAGAGAGAAGTACCGCAGCTCCTAATGCTAGGACGCGATTTAACGTGGAATTCTATCCCTAACCACTGCTTACTTCTCCTCAGTGCACGTCAAGGTTGTTATCCCCCCCTGGCTAACGCAAATGCAGCCGCTCCCTAAGTTCGACATTAATTGGGAGCGTCGGGTTACTTGGACTCGTCTGCGCACTTGGTGGTTTTGGCGGATATCCTTCCCTCACACTGGCTAAGTTTTTCGTGACGGTTTTGCTCTTAGGTCAGTCAAGGTCTTCCTTGCGCGGAGAGCCTGCACGCTGGGTTGGCCCCAGCCGGACAAATGAAGCTGCCACCCAAGGCCCATTCTGACGCAGGGAGCAGCGGCGTTATTGCTCATGAGGGTACACCGCAGCAAGCTCAGCATCTTTACCCTCTCCTCTGCCTGAATCGAGAAACTGTGCTGACGAGGACGCCTCCATATTTTCGTCAGCAGCGCTTCGTCACCGTGAGCTCACCTGATAGCCAGTCCTTACGCCCCCTAATTGCGCAGAATTGCTACTCGCTGGCCGGGCCGCTCCCGGCGTAGTCTGCTCACTTTGCCGTAATGTTGCGGGTTCATTGCTTTGCGCTCGCCCGCGGGCAGTTTCTTTGCTTCCTCCATGACTCGCGCCACGCTTCTGCAATTGCTTGCCCACCCCACGGCCCTTACCGGGGCCGACGTGCGGGCACTGGAGCAGTTGGCCGAGGCTTTTCCCTACTGCCAAAGCGCCCACTTGCTGCTGGCCAAGGCTGCGCATGACCAAGGCTCCATGCTGGCGGGCCAGCGCCTGCGCCGAGCAGCTACCTACGCCGCCGACCGCTCGCTGCTGCGGCAACTCATCGAACTCCCCGAGGCGGCCACACTGCTGGCGGCTCCTATGGTTGGGCAGGCTGACAACTTGGCCAGCGTAAACCTGCCCTCTACTCCGTTCGTGGCAGCCCCCCTGTTGGCCGAGGAACCCAGCGAGCCGCCCCTCCCTACGCCGGGCCCAGTTATCACCCTACCCGAGGACCAACCCGGCCAGATTATTGGTCAGCCCGAAGTAGCTGTGCTTAACCCAAATAGCGAGGAGCCAGCCGGGGCAAGCACGCCGGCTGCGCCCGCGCCGCTGCACGAGCCCGCGGCCGGGCAGTTACCAGTGCTCTACGCGGAGCAGGTACCAGCCCCGGTTGAAGACGAGCTTCCCCCTCAGGCCCCGCCCATACGACCACCGGCGGAGGCCGTGGCGGCGCAATTGGAATTCGGCCTGGTACCCGTCGAGCCTGCCGAAATAATTGCTTATCAACTACCTGAGTTGATTGAGCCCCTGGGTGCTTCGCCGGAAGAAGAGCAGCCGGTTATTACGCCCCGGCTACCTGCCTTCAGCGGGCTGGCGGGCGTCAGCTACGCGCCCAGCGAGGGCAGCCGGCTGGGCTTCTGCCTGATGGGTGCTGGGGCCGCCGAAGCGCTACCTACCAGCAGCCTACCACCTGCCGACGAGTTTTTCGCGCCCGATGCCGCGCTGCTGGCCCACCTGGCCGCGCACCAGCCCGCCGCGCCCAAAGCCTCTTCCCTCGACCTGATAAACAGCTTCTTAAAACGGGCACCCGCCCCGGCTCGCCGCCGTTCGGCACCCGTGCCCGGCGTCCCCGAGCCCGACGACCAGACCGACCTTTCGGTGCGCAGCACCCGCGCCGAGCCCGACCTCGCGTCTGAGAGCCTAGCTAAAATATTAGCCCGCCAGGGCAAAACCGAGCGGGCCATTGCAGTTTATGAGCGCCTTATGGTGAAACAGCCAGAAAAAATGGCGTACTTTGCAGCCCAAATTGAATCCTTGCGCCCTTCGGCGTAGCTTTTACTTCTTTCCATGTACCTCTTCCTAGTCATTTTCATCCTGCTCATCTGCTTGCTGCTGGCCCTCGTCGTGCTGGCCCAGAACCCCAAGGGCGGCGGCCTCAGCAGCCAGTTTGGCGCGGGCGGCGCGGCCAACCTGATGGGCGTGAAGCGCACCGGCGACCTACTCGAAAAACTGACCTGGGGCTTCGCTATCGGGTTGATTGTACTGAGCTTAGCTACGCACGTAATCGGGGGCAACAGCGCTGGCCCGGCCCGCAGCGTCAACCAGCAGGCCGCCCAACGGGCTACGGTGCCGGCTGCCCCGGCTGCTCCGGCCTCGGCCCCCGCTACCCAGCAGCCGGTTACGGCTCCCCAGCCGGCCAAATAAATTTTGGGCTAACTTGCCCGGATGGCCTTCAAAAGCCAGCGGCTTCCGTTTAAGGCGGGGCCGCTGGCTTTTTTAGTTGGTAGTCTCTAGGCTCGTCTGCCAATCCGGCCTGTTTACCGGCGCATTCTGTCAGGTTTAGCTGGTTGGCACATTTCATGTCAAACGCCCACCCAAGAAGCTTCGGCTTCTTTTTATCCAAAACATCCATTTCCCATTCCAATCCATGGCACTGAGCATTAAACCGCTAGCTGACCGCGTAGTCATTAAGGCTGCCGCCGCCGAAGCCACCACCAAGTCTGGCATCATCATCCCCGATACTGCCAAGGAGAAGCCCCAGCGTGGCGAAGTAGTAGCCGTTGGCAGTGGCAAAACGTCGGATGCCGGCACCGTTATCAAGCCCGAGGTGCAAGTAGGCGACCAGGTACTGTACGGTAAGTGGACCGGCACCGAAATTACCGTGGATGGCGAGGATTACCTCATTATGCAGGAGAAGGACATCCTGGCCGTGCTCTAAGCCCAGCCCATTAACATCTTACTAACCTACCACTTAACCACCCAATGGCTAAGAACATTCAATTTGACACCGAGGGCCGCGACCGCCTGAAGCGTGGCGTAGATAAACTGGCTAACGCCGTTAAAGTAACCCTCGGCCCGAAAGGCCGCAACGTTATCATCGACAAGAAGTTTGGTGCTCCCACCATCACCAAGGACGGCGTGTCGGTAGCCAAGGAAATCGAGCTGCGCGACCCCATCGAGAACATGGGTGCCCAACTGGTAAAAGAGGTAGCTAGCAAAACGGCCGACCAGGCCGGCGACGGTACCACCACCGCTACCGTACTGGCCCAGGCTATCTACACCGCTGGCTCGAAAAACGTAGCCGCCGGTGCCAACCCGATGGACCTCAAGCGTGGCATCGACAAGGCCGTGCAGGCCGTAGTAGCCAACCTGAAGCAGCAGTCCAAGCCCATCGCCAACAGCGCCGAAATCGCGCAGGTTGGTACCATCTCGGCCAACAACGACGCCGAAATCGGCAAGATGATTGCCGATGCCATGGACAAGGTTGGTAAAGAAGGTGTTATCACGGTAGAAGAAGCCCGTGGCACCGAAACCGAAGTGAAGACGGTAGAAGGCATGCAGTTCGACCGCGGCTACCTCTCGCCCTACTTCGTGACCAACCCCGAGAAGATGGAGACGGAGTTTGACAACCCCTACATCCTCATCTACGACAAGAAAGTAAGCACCATGAAGGAGCTGCTGCCCGTGCTGGAGCAGGTTCTTCAAACCGGCAAGCCGCTGCTCATCATCTCGGAAGACGTTGATGGCGAAGCCCTGGCTACGCTCGTGGTGAACAAGCTGCGCGGCTCGCTGAAAATCGCCGCCGTAAAAGCGCCTGGCTTCGGCGACCGCCGCAAGGCCATGCTCGAAGACATCGCAACCCTCACGGGCGGCACGGTGATTTCGGAAGAGCGCGGCTACAAGCTCGAAAACGCGACCCTCGACTACCTCGGCACGGCCGAGAAGGTTATCATTGACAAAGACAACACGACCATTGTCAATGGCAAAGGCCAGAAAGAGGATATCACGGCCCGCGTGAACCAGATCAAGGCCCAGATGGAAACTACCACCTCGGACTACGACAAGGAAAAGCTGCAAGAGCGCCTGGCCAAGCTGAGCGGTGGCGTAGCCATCCTATACATCGGTGCTAGCACCGAGGTAGAAATGAAAGAGAAGAAAGACCGCGTAGACGATGCCCTGCACGCTACCCGCGCCGCCGTTGAGGAAGGCGTGGTACCCGGCGGCGGCGTAGCCCTGGTGCGCGCCCTCGACGCCCTCACCAACGTGGAGACGCTGAACAGCGACGAGAAAACCGGCGTGCAAATCGTTCGCACCGCCCTCGAAGCTCCCCTGCGTACCATCGTGGCCAACGCCGGTGGCGAAGGCTCGGTAGTCGTGCAGAAGGTGCGCGAAGGCCAAGGTGACTTTGGCTACAACGCCCGTGAGGACCGCTACGAGAACATGACGGCCGCTGGCATCATCGACCCGACCAAAGTAACCCGTCTGGCCCTCGAAAACGCTGCTTCTATCGCCGGCCTGCTGCTGACGACCGAAGCCGTTATCTCGGACGAGCCCGAAGCTGAGAAAGCTGGCGGTGCCGGCGACGCTGGCATGGGCGGTATGGGTGGCATGGGCGGCATGATGTAGACCGCAGATTTAACGGATTTAACGGATTGCGGGGAGACGCCCGCTAGAGCGGGCTGACTGCTTGGTTTGTTTGATTCGTTAACGTAAAAAGCCCCGCTGGACGTTGTCCAGCGGGGCTTTTTAGTTAATTGGGGTGCTAGGCGATGGCTTCCGCTTCGCGGGCTTTCATGATGCGTATCAGCTTTGGGCTGATAACGAGCAGGATGGCGGCAGCTACTGAGGCCGACACGACAAAGACCATGAAGAAGTCATACAGGTTATTGATTTGATAGCCAAGCAATACTGGGGCCGGGGCTTTTGATTGCGGGTCGGGATAGAGACTGCTCATGTAGCCAGCCAGGTAGTTGGCGGCGGCGTTAGCGAGAAACCATACACCCATCAGCAGCGAGGCAAACTTCACTGGAGCGAGTTTATTAACCAAGGACAAGCCAATGGGCGACAAGCATAGCTCGCCGATAGAGTGGAAGAAGTAGAGCGCTACCAGGAAGAACATACTGACCTTCACCCCGGGCTGCAAGTCTTTCACCCCGACGCACATTACCAAATAGCCCAAGGCTAGCAACGCCAAGCCGATCGCCATTTTTACGGGAGATGGTGGCTCATTACCCCGCCGGCCAAGCGCCGTCCACAGCACGGCCATGACGGGGGCGCCGGCAATTACGAAGAAGGCGTTTAGATTCTGGAAGATACTGGGTGGCAACGTCATGCCAAACAGCGTGCGGTCCATGTTCTCCTTCGCGAAAAAGGTGAGTGAAGCCGGGGCCTGCTCGAAGGCGGCCCAGAAGAACACCACGAAGAACGACACGACGAAAATAACGATTACCCCTTGAATATCAGCCTTTGACAATGATTTGTCGCTAAAGATCATGACAGCAATACCGATTACTGCGATAAGAAGCAGTGGGGCAATGACGGGTAGCTTCGCCGAATCGAGATACAGGATACCCAGTGCCAACAGCAGCAGCACCGGTAAGAGCGCGAAAATACCTTTTACCGTGGTAGAGTGCGCAGGCGTGGTACCCACCTGCTGCCCCTCCGGAGTGTGCAGGTATTTACTTTTACCCCAGTTGAAGATAACGGTGCCCAACGTCATCGCGA